>JBFENN010000116.1:0-9517 GCA_041551115.1 Anaerolineales bacterium | reverse complement strand
TGTGCTGCCCTCCTCGAAGCAAATATCACTTGTTATCAGGAGACGGTCGGCGATGATTGTTTTGGTGGATCAAGTTCGTTGGGGAACCTGGTTTTCCCGCCTGCGATGAAACGTAATGCTGGGTCATGTATAGTATTAGCAGTATAGCATAAGATTTTTGGCATTTTCAAACACCACAGGATGCCTAGACTTATCGATTTCAGTATATAGAGAATTGAATATCACCTGTAGGGATCACCGTTATGAAGCCCGCTTCTATCCCTGCAAATGATCGCATTGATGCGATTGACGATACACTTCTTACCATCCTCAGAATTGCATTAGATGGTCAACTCAGCCCTGCTAGTCTTAGGAGCGACACGCCCCACCAAATCAATCCCACACCGGAAAGTGTCAAGCCAATAAACGTAATGATTGGGTACGCTCTGCGCACGGATGTCGTCGGAAAACCAACCATGAATAGGACGGTTGCAATCCTGGGCAAGATACCGGTGATGAACACAGATATCCCAAACAGGATCTCACCTAACAGGAAGATCAAGGCAGAGATCATCGTGACCTGCATTGCAGCACTAGAACCGAGCTTGTTTAACTCGTTTTCCGGTAGACTCGGAGCGATGAACGAACCAAAGTAATCAATACACACAATCAGGGTCAAACCGACGAAGACTGCAACGTAGGCAATCAAACCAAATATTCCCGATGTATCGCGCTGCCATAGATACATACCGGTAATGCCGAAAAGGCCGATGAGGGCTCCCAAGAAATTAAATAAGGAACCCTTGGTGTTTTTTATGAGATCATTCAGTATCGTACCGGTGATGATACTGATGCCAGCCAGGATACAAGCTAATGCACTCAAACTGAATAAGGTATCTGTAGCCATGGTTCCTTCCCTTTTTACTTTATATTGAATAGAATATGAATTAGGTCAAGGAAACTGCTCCAGCGATAATCGCAGCGAATAAATGGTGCATGTTTACCATATATGCTGATATGCTCAACATATTGCCATTAATTGGCATCTGAGCGCATCATCTTCCGGATGATCGCCCCTACACCGGATGCTACCCCCAGGGTGACAAAGAGCCCAACAATCAATTTGAGCCAATCCTCAATCCCGAGAATCCCTGCTCTGAGTGCTGCCACTCCCACAATCACGAGTACAGTTACGACCGTCCCATACGCAATCAAACCCCAGCCGTCTTTCGTTGCTTTGGTCCCGATTTCATAGCTGAACTCTGACGCTCCAAATGGGAGTGGGATCGTAGCACCAACTACGAGCGTATCTAGCCCCAGCAAGAACGCTGCTACCGAACCAGCAAGGAAGAAGTACATCCATGCCAAGACCACATTTAACCCACCAGCCGATTCCCAGGTGAAGGACCTATACAGGGCGTATACAAAAATAACCAGCGTGATCATGATGGCGGCTGCAACAAACCAAACCAATATGCGATGCGTGGATTGTTTATGCTCCGGAAGCTGCTGCACATACCGGTCAAACGTCTGTTTGCGCTCTACCTGCGGTTGTGGGCTATCTGTTGGATCCCTCATACTCTCCATGACTGCTGCCTCCATACAACCATTGATGAAAAATTGTTATGGAACATAGCCCCCTATTATAGGGGTGATAAGTTTAGTAAAAGAATTAATGGGTTGTCCCGAGAGCGATACATGGCTCTCAGTAAATTTATGTGCTTTATGAATGGGCACAAAACACCCTCCAATAGTTTATCCAATGGAGGGCAATGCTGTATGCTTTGTTACTCCCGTGTCGATGAACGGAATGGTGGTGGGCAGTGAGTTCCTGTCATTTTTAGTATACAAAAATATGATTGGTTTTACAAGCCTACCCAGCCAAGGCGCTTTGATCTATTGACATAGCTTGAGTATCAACTTGGGCAATCAAAAGATTGACCTAAAAAATCGGGCGCCAAGTCTCCGATAGTCCCAAAATTCGTGAAGGGTTTTTCACGCTAGCTCATCCAAAACTCATCTATAAATGTTATATTCTTGAGTGCCTTGGTGTCGCTCTGTAGGTATTTTTAACCGGATGTGGAAAGCATGGGTATATCCAGAAGAGAATTCTTGAATTTTATTGGTATATTTGCTGGGGGATATGTCATTTCCATGCCCAGAGAGGGGATTCTGGCGGAGATCGGGCTTGACATAGTGGGACCTATGGTACAGAAATGTGTTGATCCAGATGAGTGGAGTCTTCCGCACGTGGATCCAGGTCAGCGCTTGCTTCAGCGCATAGGCCAGTTCAGTGAGATCAACCCTGCGTCCTTCGTATTTGATGAAAACAAATATACCCAATCGAAGCGACAGATAAAGCCTGATGAATGGGCAGCCACAAATAGACACCTGCCGATACAATTTGCTCCAGAGGTGATCAACAAACCCGGAGAGCGCAGCCCGGAAGCCATGCGGAGAGTGATAGCATACACGCAGTTCGACAACCCGCGCTATGTAGCTGCCGCCGGTGAGAGAGTGACCATGTGCAATATCGCCGCCTGGGACTGGTCGCGTGCACTGCAAGTACATCTACCGCATTGGATCGGGGAGACGGAGATGAGCGCGAACATGCTTTTCCGCTGGATATCCAACTCGCAGGCAGGTGGCATCTATGGGGAGGGCTGGCAACCGGTCAATAGTCAAGCCGCCCAGTTCTTAGCCAACCGGGGTGTTCCAGTGTTCGCATTGGCAGAAAACCCAACCCCCCGCAGGCATGGGCATGTCTGCATGGTGTATCCAGAAGCACTTGCTAAACAAGCCGGTGTGGTAGATGGCGGTCCATATTTTGCGACGGTAGCCAATGGACGGTCACATGGCGGGAATGGCATCAAGAATATTGGAAGCACTTTTAGGCGTCTGAATCCGACTTACTTTGTGCACAAACACGATTTTATACTCTACCAACTCTCGTAAACGCTCTGATAGAAGTGCGTTTTGATCACCAGGGTAATCCTTAGATATTTCACAGGTGAAACAATGCGATGTACATGATTGAGATCTGGCATTGCGCTGCCAGACTTTTACGTTTCTTGTATGTGAGATGGGTGTGCGGAGGTATATTGGGCAGTTTATGATCACTAAATGGATACTGCTTCGTTGGACTAACGCCATTCCTTATGGTCTGGAGGCCTGGGGCCTGCGAACAATCTCTTCTCCATATAAACTGCGAACACGTCCCATGACTAGGGGGAAACAGGACTGAGATCGAGAGTTTTGCTACCGAAAACAGAACGCCTGCGGATGGTAGACCCAGCCTAGTTAGTCATTTACTTGAATTTGGATCAAATTTTCTGTATTATTAACCAAGGAAACCAGACAGCGCAGCTCGTTGTAGCTCGCTGTATTTGACTACGATGATCAACTGTTGGGATAACTGCAACCGTAATTCATCGGAGTATTTTCAGTATATTCAATCTCAGCAGGAGCGAAGGTGCCATGCCACGAGAGAAGAAAGCCTCTCAGCAGCAGCGTGCAGGACATTGGTTGGAGTGTCCAATATGTGGCGGTGAAGTTTTTTGGCATCGCGAAGCACAGCTCAATACGCGCGTTATGACTTTATTTGATTTGGACTGGATCAATCCGCGCGGCGACTGTTACATCTGCGACACTTGTCGTCATATACTGTGGTTTTACGGGGAAGACGAGAAACTTTAACAGTTCTCTTGCAAGCGTTAGGATTTAACTGTGGCTATCGTGGATTTTGAGGACGAATACCAGGATAATCCACAGCGGACTGGTAGGCTGCTGCTGAAGTGATACAGACAAAACAACGCACGTAGTCATACTCCTTACCCCCAGGAAGATTGGGGCAATGCCAGCGTATACGCTGCGATTTTCTAATACAGTAACTGCAAGTGGTGTCGTGTAGATCAGCTAGACTGGTAAGCTTGGGTCCGCTTGACGGCTGGGCGCAGGAAAGCAGATCCTACCAACCGGTCTACCAAACTCGGGGTGATCAGCATTAACCAGCGCGCCAGTGTACCCGGTCGCATCACGAGCAGCCAATACCAGCCAAGCCCCCTCTCCCGCCAGGCGCAGGGCGATGGCTTTGCCGATCCCGCTCGAGGCACCAGTTACAATGACGGATTTGTCCCTAAATGCATCCACCATTTGGATTCACCTCTACTTTGCAAAACCCTGCAGATAGCAGCCTGTTTGCGTATCCAAAATAAATTTTGTTACCCAGACAGCGCAGCAAATGCCACCCGCTCACCTGCAAAAAGGTTCATCTCCCGCCCCAGCGGTTTGAGGTAGCGCGCTTGGTACTCGGCCGCGCCGACATCATCTATAAGCCTCAATCCATGCAAGGCTAAATAGCCTTCCAGTTCGGTTTGTTCAAGTCCAAATTTCCATTGTGACCCGACTTTCCCCGCAAACGAAAGCAGCGGTTGGAACCATTCTGGACGAGCCGTGCCATCGATGATGCCCTTAAGGACATAGCTGAATACAATTTCACTTCCACCTCCTGCAATCCTCGTCACAACTCTAAGCGTATGGCTGACTGCTTTGGCGGAGAGATATTGTGTCACGCCCTCCCAGATGAATAGCGTCCGCTTGCCCATCAGGTATCCTGCCGCTGCCAAGCTATCCGCCAAATCCTGCTCCTCAAAGTTCATCCCGACCAAGCTAACGTGTTCTGGTACTGCTCCCAATACACGCTTAATTCTTACCTGTTTTAGCTCTACCGTACCGGGCAGATCAGCTTCGAATACGTGCACACCTTCCATGCCCGCGATTCGGTAAGCGCGGCTGTCAAATCCAGCACCAAGGATCACCACCTGGTCTAGCCCATCTGACAATGACTCTCTCAAGACATCATCAATATAGCGAGTCCGGCAGAGGAAGGTGCCCAAGGTGCCCGGTATTCGCTTTTCGCGGGCAGCCAATACAAGGTCGCGCAGCCCTGGCAGGTATAAAAACTTGACCAGGGCGCGCCATCCGAGCGGCAGCAGGCTGAATGATAAGGGATCATCTACCAGCCGCTGCTCGCTTGGCGTGTACAGCTCCACGACGCGCATGGTTGCGGTAGCTGTTCCCGCAAAGCTTTCGGCTATGATTTTCATAAGTAAACACGCTTCCCTTCCACCCAATGACAAAATGAAGTGTAAATATTCCTGCAGCGCGGCTTACTATGATTCCAGTATACAATTCGAATTAGGTATTGATCCCCATAAAATACGTTTGAAATTGAGAAACCTGGCCGAGCCCTGCGAGCCAATCGTGCTGGAGACTTTGGAAAGCATATCTATGAGAATAATACGAGTTGAGATGATGGTATTGCCCTACTTTGCTAAAAACGTTTAACTGGAGCAGATGTTGCTGGCTTCAGGATGATGGTTTAGTGGATGTGGAAGTATGTGCGTGGGGTATTTTCTTGCGTGAAGACTATCTTTTTTACCGGGGTGAAAAAACTGCTCGGCTGGGATTCCCCAGCCGAGCATACAAATCGTGGTGTCGGACTACATGTTAGTCCACTGGTAGCTTATTACGGCACTGGGAACACCAGCCGCCCTTCAACTGCTGGTGAGATCGGATCAGTCTGGGCAGAGATGTAGTCGATGACCGAGTCGCGTACGTAGAACTGTGTATCGGCTTCAATCTGGTCCAGGGGCCAGATCGTTACACCTGCGTTATTGAAGTTGCACGATCCGGCTGCTACGTAGTTGACGGTACCCACATTGTAGTAGGTGGCCGTATCTGCAAAGTTGACCGGAACACCGTTTAATTCTAAGGATGCGACATTGCTTCCATTTGGCTCAGTGCTGAGATCGCCAATGTAGGTGATCTCATTACCGGCGTTTATGTCAAGCATACAGGTGGTGTAGTGCGAGTATCCGCCCCATCGGTTCTCCGGATCATACCACTCATTATTGTACCACCACCAGTTGCGATAGCTGCGTTCCAGCACTTCCTTGATCTCGGGGCCGTTCATCGATAACACAACCAGCGAGTTCTCGTACGGCATCAGTGTATACATGTCATCTACGGTAAGCGTCACCGGGCTGGCTGGCGTGGCATCTTCGGCGACGATCCGGTCGCTCATCGCTCCAGACAGGTGGAAATCGATATCGATGCCATTGGCGGTGAGCTCGTAGACAGCCGCGTCGACCTGCACGTTAGCGCCAGTGGTCTCCTCTGTATAGGCTTCTAAAGCATCGATCGGGGCAGTAGTATCTCCGATCTCGGTGCTGGTATATTCCTCCAGCTCGTCAACAAACGGCTGCAAATAGGCTTCCATTTCGGGATCAACTGGTAAGACTCCTGCAGGAAGCAGGTAGCCATCACGCATCACGATCTCGTCGCCGATAAATCCGATATTGACCTTGCCGAGATATGTCGCATAACGGCGCGCTTGGGCTATCAGTGTCCCATCTGGATTGGTTTCCGAAGTCACCATAACTGCTGGATTGATGTAGCTATGGCTGTGACCGCCAATGATTACATCGATCCCGGCTACCCCTTCGGCCAGCAGCAGGTCGCTGTCGATTTCATCACCGTATGGTGAATACCCCATATGGGTCAGACCGACCAGGACGTCCGGATCCTCATCAGCGAGAATCTGTGGTACGGCTGCAATACCGGTATCCAGGCCTGAGTAGAAGGTCAGGCCGGGTATATTCGTGGGCAGTTCATAGCGGTAGACTCGTGGGTTCGTCAAGCCAAAGACGGTTACTTTGCGACCGCCAACTTCCAGGTTGACATAATCATCAATGTTATCGTTGACGAAGCCGTAGCTGCCGTCGTCATCCAGGTTGATCGTACCCAGGATCGGGGCATCTAACTGACCGAGCATGGTGGCGAAGGTCGTATTACCAAAGTTGAACTCGTGGTTGCCGATCGTGAAGGCATCATAATCCAGCAGGTTCATACCGCCGGCAATCGGATTGTCTGCGGCGTTACGGAAGTACTGGGCAAAGGCGTTGCCCTGGAAGGTGTCGCCAGCATCCAGCAGCAGAGTGTTGGGGTTCTTAGCCCTTTCAGCTTTGATGTGTGAAGCCAGGAAGGCAAAACCCTCGGGGGTACCCCAGTAGTAGGTTTCTGGCCAGATGCCATGGGTATCGTTGGTGTGCAGCAGGGTGAGCACCTGATCCAACCGAGTGATGCGGCCCATGGGGATATCTTCGGCATCGATGACTTCGAGCATGCCAATGTATTCGACGAATCCTTGCTGCATGTCGAAGTAGGTATTCCAGCGGTTGGTGCCGTCAGCAAAGGTGGTCCAGCCGTCCTGGCCACCGGCCAGGAAATCGTTGGTCACCACGCGGTAGGTCTCGTCCGGATCAAGCGGTTCTCCAGCGACCTCGGCACCATAGGCGCCTGAGTAAGTTGGCGCGTCACAACCGCAGTCGTTGTACCAGTACCAGCTGGCTCCCGAAGTCTGCAGGATGCCCTTATACAGTGTGGCCGCCTGATCCAGCAGGTCCTGGATTTGGGCGCCGGTCAGGTCCATCATGTAGAGCGTGTTGCCAAACGGCAGCACGTTAAATGTATCGCCCCAAGTTACTGTGTATGGCAGTGCGGCACCATCAGGGATGATGATATCAGATCTCAGACCGCCAGGATTTGTAAAGGCGATGTCCACCGTTCCATTCAACTCACCGTCATCGTACAGATCAGCGCTCCAAAGCATCGAATCGGTGACGATATCGCCCATGTTGGATTCGTTGTTGTAATCGCGGATCAGGCTGATGTTTGTAGCCCCCACCGGTTGGTTGACGATCGGAGCGACGGCATCAGCCCAGTAGGCGACGCGGGCGGCGACCTCCATATCTGTATTTTCCAATATCCAATCAGCGACTGCTAATAGTGAATCAGCCGCCTCGATAGAGATATGCTTTCTGCCCTGCGCTTTTACTAATTTCATAAAAGCTTCAAGCTTGTTCACGGCAGATGTAGCGTGGTCTTTACTAAGTTGGTCTTGAGCACTTTCCAGTATCTTGAGCAGACCGTTATAGATACCGTCACTCGAAATATCGCCTGATGCATAGAACTCATCCACGCTGGCAATCAGGCTCTCGAGGGTAAATTCGGCCGTGATCGTATGCAGCTGGTAGTCTTTCAGCGTTAGCTGTTTGGCATCCTTGTCGATGGAGACATCCACCTGGCCGAGCCAACGACCGTAGTAACCGGCCGAAACAATGGCAGTATCGCCAACATAGACCTGATCGAACAGCGCCTGGTGCTGGTGACCGCCGATCATCAGGTCTAGAGGTTTGCCGGCATCGATCATGTTTTGGGCAACTGTCACCAGCCCGTCATAGGGTCCGCTATCTTCGGTGCCCATATGTACAAGGACCACCATGGCATCGGATTGTGCCATGATCTCATCGTAGTAGTGTAGGATGGTCTCGGTCAGGTCTTTGAAAACCAAACCCGCAGTCGTCCCAATCAGGGTAACTTCGGGTGTCTCCTCACCTGCCAGCCCTAGCACCCCCAGTTTGGCTTTATTATTGCCCGTGCCTACCTCCATGATCTCATAGGCTTGTGCCCAGGGAGGCAGGTCCCAATCGGTACCCTCCAAAACGACATTCGCACCCAGCCAGGGGAAATTCGACTGGGCCACACGTGCCGCCAGTTCGTCCTGCCCCTTATCGAATTCATGGTTGCCGAAGGCCGCCAGGTCGTAGCCCATCAAGTTGTAGACATCGATGGTGCTCACACCCATCAACAGCTGGGAGATTGCCGGCGCAGCAAAATACACGTCACCGGCATCCAGCAAAAGCACATTCTCCTCACCGAAATCGGCGCGAATATCATTGACCTTGTCTGAGATATAAGCCGAGCCGCCGCGTCCTCGATAATCGGTCTCCAAACGCCCGTGGAAGTCGTTGGTATGCAGTATGGTAGCCTGAACAATATGGCTTTCACCTAATACCGTCATAGGCGTAAATAAGGTCAGCATCATGACCAGGATCAAAATCTTATTAATATTTGTATTCATTCTTGCATCTCCTAGATGTATTCATAGCTTGATAAACGCCAGGCAACGCCTGGTTGATCAGATACTAGAATATGTTCCTGATTAACCTCCTCTCTGTAGAAGCATGCTCGCATGCTTTTAAAATTAAAACCGACCTTGGCGGCCGGTTTCGCTACTCGCTCCCCATAGATTATCCCTGGGTATGTGGATCCTTATCCAACACCAGGGTAAGCGACCAGATTCAATCTATGGCTCGTCGCGTCCACTGAACTGGGTGGTTCAGCAATGGCATGGAAACGCCCCGCCCCCCTGATCTGTAATATTTTGCCTCCTGGAGTGTACTGCAGTGGGAGATTCCTCTAAAAGTAGTATACATAAACAGGGTTCAGAAAGCAAGTGTTTCTTGTGCGGTGTCCAGGACATCCTATACACATAATGGGGTTTGGATATGAGAACTTTATAGAGCAATTGATAGAATTGGCTGGAATCCAAGCGATCAAGGATTGGAAGCCATATGAGTCCTGGAGCCCGTATTGATTATAAGACTTTAAGGGAGATCAACCCAGAAGCAGCTCG
>JBFENN010000115.1:0-9562 GCA_041551115.1 Anaerolineales bacterium | reverse complement strand
GTTAAACCCAACCCTGTCCCGGGTATATCAACCGGGATGTTACTGCCGCGATAGAATTTATCGAAGATAAAGGGTAAATCTACGGTTGCAATACCCAAACCAGTGTCCGAGATCTGGACAATAACCTTTTCTAATTCTGTCCAGGCATGGACCCTGATTTCTCCTGTGGATGGAGTATATTTTATTGCGTTCCCAATTAAGTTACCAAACATTTGCCGTAAGTGAATCATGTTTCCAGTGACTGTTGGCAAGTTCCCGTCGACCTGCAGATTGATTGTCTGGTTTTTATCCAGAACGCGACCTTGGTGGCTGTCAACTACCAGACCCAGAATTTCTTCGATCGCTACATGACCTTTCTGAGCATCGAAACCGGCTTCGATTCGACCGAGATCTAGTAGATCATCTATCAAAGCCGTGATGTTATTGACGCTTAGCTGCACTCGGCTGATGAACTCATTTTGACGGGCATTGGTTGGTCCGACTCGGGCGATTAATTCAACGTAGCCCAATATCGCTGTTAGCGGTGATCGCAGATCATGGGAGACCGTTGAGACGAACTCATTTTTAATGCGGTCGAGTTCTTTTAAGTGCGTGATCTCCTGCAGCGTGATTGCCCTCCCAAGCTCGCTGATTGGTGTAACTTGGGCCTGCATTACGCGCTTATCCCCGAAGGTGATCTCCCCAAGACCCGGTTGATCTGTATTACCATTAGCTATCAAAGCCAGAAAATCATTATTGTCGATAAGCTCCCCCACCGGTTTTGTGAAGTTCTCCTGACTTTCCAAATTGAATAATTCAATAGCTGGTGGATTCGCGAAGAGGATCCGATCGTCATAGTCGAGGACCAATACCCCATCATTGACTCCGGTGAGTATGGTTTCATAGAGGTTGAAGCCATTGTTGCTTTTATTTAGCAAAGGTGCTGATAAAGTAAGGCTACTTTGATTATTGGGTTGGGCGGTAAGGCTAAGCCAGCGCTGAACTGTTGTGGCGAGTTTCTTGTTTGTGCATGGGGTACAGAGGATGTCATTCACACCTGCAGGCAAGGTTTCCACTTTAGAGGTATTATCAACTCTGTCCAGACACAGGATGATCGCCCGGGTTGTTTTTTTTGAGGAGAGTCGTTGGATTAACTCCAGCAGATCGTTTCGGGTGTCCTTGGCCGTTATGAGGGCGAGATCAGGTTGAATTTGTACGGCACGTTCTTCGAAACTTTGCAGGTCTCGTTCAATAAAGAGTAGAGTTTGAAGCTCCTCATTCAGTGATTTCTGTAACTGTGTTCCTAACAAATTCTTTTCTGATTCGAGAACGATTATCTTCTTATTGAGCACAGCTAATCACCCACGACCTAAATAATTTCCAATTATGTCAATAACCTGTAGTCACAATATGCACCTGGGAATTGAAAATCATATTCCCTGCAATTTGACACTTGTTCTTATTATCGACTTTCAATTAGAAATATTAATACCCGTACCATTCTGCATAATTCATTATTGACCTAAATTGATAGATTTGTGAGAGTGATTGCTGGGTATTTTAGTTACTACAAACTATGAGTGCAAACATCCGCAATTTGATCATAATCAACCTGCTCACGTAGGTAAGAGTTCTGTAAGAACCCACCGATTTGGCTTGACTTTGATGCCCTGCCGCGCATACAATCAAAGCACGATAATTGATAATTATCGAATTTCTGTGACACTAACATTACTGAGTAAACTTGATGGAGTATCGAGACTATTACAAGATATTGGGCGTTGAACGCAAAGCCAGTCCTGACGAGATTAAGAAAGCATACCGCAAGCTGGCATTACAATACCATCCTGATCGAAACCCTGATGATAAAAAGGCTGAAGAAAAGTTTAAAGAGCTTAATGAAGCCTATCAAGTCTTAAGTGACGAAGAGAAACGAACACGATATGATCAGTTGGGCGAGTCATACACCAACTGGCAACAGCGTGGTGGAGCGCCGGGAGGCTTCAACTGGGAGGATTGGTATGCGGCACCGGGTAGTGGTAATGTGCGTGTCGAGGTGGGTAACATAAATGATATGTTCGGAAGTGCCGGGCTTGGTGATTTCTCCGACTTCTTTCGAACCATATTTGGCGGTATGGGAGGCATGTCGAATATGGGGGGCACAGGACGTCGATCAGAAGTATCACCACGCATGCAGCAGCCGAAATATGAACAAGAAGTAACCATTACTCTTCAAGAGGCGTTTCATGGTACAACTCGCCGGTTTGAAATTGGTGGAAAAAGGATTGAAATAAAAATTCCACGGGGGGCGCGCACGGGAACAAAAGTACGAGCTTCAGCAGCTATATCTACCCCAAATGGAAGTAAGACTGATTTAATTCTGGTAATCAAGGTTGCCGCAGATAGACAATACAAACGTAAAGGTGATGATTTGACTACGGATATCGAGGTCGACCTTTATCGTGCAGTCTTGGGCGGAGAGATTTCAGTTCAAACCATGACGGGCAATGTCTTGCTTACCATACCACCGGGAACCCAACCCGGTCAATCTTTTCGACTTTCCAAGCAAGGTATGCCTATACTGAAAGATCCCAATCAGCGTGGTGACTTGTATGTCAGGGCTAAAATCATAGTGCCGAAGAAGATTTCTACGAAAGAGCGCGAACTATTTGAACGGCTTGCATCTATGCAGTAAGCAGCGATACTGGGCTGCAAATCCGAATCCATAGGCTTTTGATGGACCGAAAACCAAAACTGTTTCTCATAATTTGCGCTCTGCTTATCTCATTAATTGCATGTCAATCTATTAACAGTCGATCGGTAGAGTCTGATATCAGACCACTCCCTGCGGATGTTGTTCATGAAACTGTAGTCAGCCCGGTATATATACCTCCTGGAGTGGATCTGGTTGCTATGGAAGATGCACTCGTCGAGGTTTATGATAAAGTGCATCTAGGGGTAGTATCTATTCGTGGCATAAATGGCAGCGATAACAGTTTAGGTTCTGGGTTTGTGGTGGATCAAGAAGGCCACATCGTTACAAACTATCATGTGATTGAAGGTGCTGACCAGCTTGAGATAGCTTTTCCTTCTGGGAAGAAGACACGAGCTGAGGTCCTTGGGACGGATTTGGATTCAGACATTGCTGTGATCAAAGTCAAGCTGGATCCAGCAGATTTGCATCCTCTACAATTAAGTGATTCGGACTTGATCCGGGTTGGGCAAACAGTCGTAGCAATTGGGAATCCTTTCGGATTTCGCGGAACTATGACAGTGGGAATCGTATCTGGGCTAGGCCGATCTATGGAGTCCTTACATGATGCCCCTGGGGGAGGTGTATTTTCCGCTGGAGATATTATCCAAACTGATGCTGCCATCAACCCCGGCAATTCTGGGGGACCACTTATCAACCTCAATGGTGAAGTCGTTGGGGTAAATCGAGCAATTTATACAAACAACTTCTCCAGCAGCGGTGACCCGGTGAGTTCCGGGCTCGGATTTGCTATATCAATAAATATCATCAAGCGGGTTATGCCAGCATTGATTGCCAAGGGAGAATATGCTTACCCGTATGTTGGGATCAGTAGTATCAATGACCTTTCTCTTTTACAGCAAGAGGCATTAAATCTAACTCAGGCTTCGGGAGTGTATGTGAATCGGATTACTGCCGGAAGCCCTGCCGAACACGCCGGGTTAATTGATGGTAGCTCATCAACTGCGTATCCTGATTTGAGAGCAGGTGGTGATTTAATTATAGCGATCGATGGTTATGAAGTCCTGACCTTCGCTGATTTCATCGGTTATATCATCAAGAATAAGAGCCCCGGGGATCAGATTCAGATGACCGTTTTACGTGATGGAGAGTATGTCGAGATTGACTTGACACTCGGCGAACGGCCTACTAAGTGAAGATCACTCAGGCCGCGCTAAAAAACGATAGGTTAGTCAGAATTTGGGTTGTAGAATGCAAGGCCCGAATACTTCATAAGCCATAACATTTAGGATATTCGAAGCAATAACCATATTTTTAAAGGAGGCTTACAGCAAAAAATCACGAGTGCGAGCTCTGATGCATCAGATCAATCAATTACGAGAACGAAATTTTATAAACAGTAGCACACAATATTATGGAGGTAAATATGATTACAGATAATGATCTGCATGAATTGTTACAGTATCAGGCACCCACGCCGGTACTTAGCTTATACCTCAATATAGAACCCATCGAAGGCGGTGTCGAATCTCATCGCAAACGTTTGCGAAGCTTGCTTAAGGAGATTGATATGCCGGAAGATGTGTCCGTTGTGGAACGCTACTTCGAGCACGAATTTGATTGGTCTGGAAAAAGTGTAGTGGTGTTTTCTTGTCAGGCTGATGATTTCTTTCGGACTTATCCGCTGGCCTTACCTGTCTACAACCGGGTTAGGCTTGGCAACCGCCCGCATGTGAAACCCCTAGCAGACTTGCTGGATGCTTATGGGGGGTATGGAGTAATCTTGGTTGATAAACAGGCAGCCAGATTGTTCTATTTTCACCTTGGTGAGCTGCGCGAAGAAGAAGATGTCCAAGGAGAAGCTGTACGACATACCAAGCGCGGCGGCGGATCACAAGCCCAGGGAAGACGGGGCGGTACAGCCGGGCAAACGAATTATGTTGAGGAAGTTGCTGATCGGAATATTAAGGATGCAGCCGAAGCTGCCGCGCGGTTCTTCGCCGAAAAGAATGTGAGGCGAGTGATCATAGGCGGAACAGAGGATAATGTCTCACCGTTTCAGAATCAGTTGCCAAAAGCCTGGCAGAGTCTTGTAATCGGGACCTTCCCGATCAGTATGACAGCTTCGAAAGATGAAGTTTTGGAACGTGCGATTCAGATTGTAATGGATGCTGATGCACGGCGAGATGCAAAGCTAGTTGAAGCGGTAATTACTGGGGCAGCGAAGGGCCGCGGAGCTGTTGTGAAACTGGAAGATACGCTCAGAGCCGTCCACGATGGCAGAGTGCAAACCTTGCTGTTCAAGGAAGCTTACCGAGCGAAAGGATGCCTCTGTACCGATTGTGGATATATCACTTCAAAAGATATTACTAAATGCCCCTATTGCGGAGGAGAGTTTGATCAAATTCCTGATGTCATCGAATTGGCAGTCAGAAAAGTGATGGCTTCTGGAGGCGATGTAGAGGTCCTGCAGGACGACTTGGGACTGGAAAATTACGAACATATCGGAGCGGTATTACGTTATTGATTGCTGCGCCAACCAGCCAATTCGGATTTGTGAGGGTTACGGTTAGCCACATTGATGTCTGAACAGTATAAATTCTGTCCAATTTGCGCAACTTTACTGCAGCCGTTTTCTGATGGAGAACGGCTGCGGCTTGGCTGCTCGGCATGTGGATGGATCCACTATCGCAATCCAACAGTGGGCGTGGCAGTAGTCTTATTAGAGCCAGCTGGTTTAGTGCTTGGAGAGCGTCGGGATGGCGGATGGTGTATCCCCTGTGGGAATGTCGAGTGGGACGAATCCGTACGTGCAGCCGCTCGGAGAGAGTTTCTCGAGGAAACCGGTCTCAAGGTAGAGCTTAGCAGCGTCCTAGCTGTACATTCGAATATGCACAACTCTCATTATCATACCGTGGGGGTTTGGTATCTCGGCCGGAGAATTGGCGGGAACTTGAGAGCCGGCGGTGATCTTTTACGGGTGGCCCACTATCCTCTCCACGCCATGCCTGCGTTGAAATTTATAAATGATAACAAGGTAGTGGAACTCTTGCGAGCTGGAATACTGTTTGAATAGCAGTGATAGGCAGTGATATTTAAACGATATACCCGCTGCCTACACGATTGTCACAGAACCCTGGATTATGTGGACGTCGGGTTGGGTATCTTGGTTTAGTCAGTTCTCATTCCCGCAGGATATTTCGGGTGGCTAAGGTTGGGTGAAATAGTTATTCTCGAGTTCAAGCAGGGCTTTATCTAACACGTCCAGGTCCGATTCGGCTGCGTACGCATCACGCTCAATCTCCCCTAAAACGAGCTCCAACCGTTCTCGCAAATTGGCTACGATTACCGCATCCCCTCCCAGAAGTAAATTCTCCATCTTATCAAAAGACTTTGGCATATTGGTTAAGATCACTAGGGCTTGACCAGAGTCGTCCGCAGCTATTGCCAAGCGCGCATTAGCAATATCGGTGCGCATACCGATGATCACCACCTGCAACTCGGCCATATCTAATGCGCTGCTGAGCTCCTGATTCTCGCTCAGCAGCGTATCATAACGATCTCGCTCGTTTAGTAATTCGGCTTCAAGATCTGTAATTTGGCTCTGCATAAGATCAATAGTCTGGCTTGCTTGGTCAAGTTCCTGCAAGCTTTGGGTCGATTTTTGACGTTCTGGGATATACAGCAGAAAGATTACCAGTATTGCTCCAATTCCAATGATTATTACGCATGCAAGTGCAATGCGCAGTGCCTGGCGAAAATAGCTTTTGCCTCGGCTCTCCTCGACTAGCTCAGGTGCTTGTTCAAAAGGAGGTTCACCTTCATCGGTGGATTTTTCAATTGGTGCCAGGACTTCCACCGGGAACTCTTCTTCCGGTTCTAAAGCTGGATCTATTTCAGAATCTGGCATGGGTTGTCTCCATTCTAATGACACGGATTGGGCAAGTATAGCAGGAAATCTATAATTAAGTGTTTGGCGTGGGTGTCGGTGTGAATGTTGCTCTTGGTGTTGGTGTGCTCAGAGTGACTGCCTCTGTACTCGTTGGTAAATTGGGTTCGGATGGCAAGCCAAAGCGCAACAACTGCCATGCTGTCTCGATGTCGATGGCAGCCAAAACCGGGTTAGAAGGTAGATTGCCCATAGCGTTATCCAGCCTTTCGATTATTGCAGCAAGGGCTTCCTGCTGATAATTTGGCACTAATGGTTGCAGATCGAGGAGAATCGCGTGTGCAGTTCGAATGTCATCCAGGGCTATGCCAAGATTGTTTTCAGCCAAAGCGAAGCTTGCCCGGGTAAGCAGCTCCATGGCTTTGACCAACTGCAGTTCACGACGCAGCGCGGACACGGGGGCATTTTCAGCCTCAAATGTACCAATTAACTCAGCGATATCTCCATCGAATGTCGCCAGATCAGTTTCCAACGCAGTTACCTGTATCCCTTGAGCGTTGATTTCGCCCCGGATTTCTTCGAGAGTGTCCTCTATTACCTGAATTTGGGCGCTAGCCGTGTCTTGTGCGTATTGCAACACTTGCTCATTTGAATCAAGCTGCTCTTCGATGCTGGCGACACGCACATCCATATCTGAAAAGGCTTGTTTAGCACTGTCGCTCTGTGTTTCCAGCGATACGATCCGTTTTTGAAGGGAATCCAACCGCGCGCTGATCTGCTGGTTTACTATTTCTTGCGCTGTTGCTGCTTCTTCGAGCGAGTTTATATCTACCTGTAGAGGGGAGATATAACGGCTGTAAAGCCTTGGGGCTGCAAAAAAGATGACCGCGATTATTGCAGCAATCAAGATGCTGATTACTAACAGCCGCGCAAGGACTTTAATAAATGTGAGAAACCCACTTGCTAAGCGGTCTCCGAAAGATGGAGTATGTTCTGCAGACATATGGATCTCCTTTATGATGATGCATCCCCAGCTAAGAGCTTGCGAAGACCGTCCAGGAAATTACTGAAACTGTTTGTCTCGGTTTGCACTTCTTTAACTTGTTCAGCAAGGTCGTCGACACCGGTTGACAGCTCCTCAAATTGGGCATCATTGTTATCGATTCGTTTTTGTAATTTCGCTAGATTGTTTTCCAACTGACCAAGACGGCCACTCAAGCTTTCGAGGTTTTCCATCCTAAGATATAGGTCATCGAGGTCAGAATCTATCCTGTTTACCTGGGCAGTTAGACCATCTACCTGTCGTTTAAGGGTCATAAACTCGCGCGGACTGACAAATTCTAGTCCGCCATTCACCGCAACTAGAATTCCAAGGCTCGCAATAACTGACAGGACTAGGGATACTGTTGTTATTCCGAGCATCAGCCAAAACGCGCATCCTTGGGTGATGAACTTGGGTTGCGGTTTTGCAGGGTCAGCGAAATCTGGTTGTGGGTGGTTCGGGATTCGATCTTTTCCTTGCTGGAAGCTGACCTCATCCACTTCCTGAGCAGATGTGTCTAATTCAATCTCGTCTGCATCTGACTGCGTTGGTTCTGCTTGGCTGCTCTTGGGCTCGCCAGGTAGATCATCTTCCGATGTTTGCGTTGATTCTGGAATAGATAAAGAATCATCATCTTGAGCTGTTTCAAGCAGTCGTGGTTCTTGGACATCCTCCGCAGGAGCATTGCTCTTATCAGCTATGGCAGTGATTTCGCTTTGTTCTTGAGGTAATTCCGCTTCATCTAGGTTTTCAGAATCATCACTATCACTCAATGTGACCAAGGGTGAGAGCTGCCCGAACATGGTATCACCGATCCCATCAACATCCTTCAGTCCATCGAGTGAAGAAAACGGCCGGGCAGCGAGAATGCGCTCGGCAAGAGCATCACCAATTCCTGGTAAAGTGAGCAGTTGTTCTTTGTCAGCAGTATTGATATTAATCTGCTCGTGAATTTCTGACATTTAAGCCTCCAGTCTGTTAGCCCCTTGACAAAGCCGGATTAATATTATCGCGTAATAATGTGGTTTTGTCGATGACGTTCGATAGCCGGGTGCACACGGGGGATAAACAACCGGTAGAAGAACATGCCAAATAAAAATCCACCGATGTGCGCCCACCAGGCAACACCACCCACAACTGCTGCACGATCTATACCTAGATTTGACAATCCATAAACCACCTGCGAGGCGAACCACAAACCCAGGTAAAGCAACGCCGGAAGCTTAACGAACCAGGGGATGAAAAATATAAAGACCAAGGTAACCACCCGTGCCCGGGGGTACATAACAAAGTACGCACCTAGAACAGAAGCGATAGCACCACTAGCGCCAATGATGGGCACTTTACTACCGGGGATAAAAAGGACTTGCATCAACCCGGATATCATTCCGCTGATCAAAAAGAATAAGAGGTACCTTTTTGATCCCATACGATCTTCAACATTATCCCCAAATATATAAAGAGTCCAAATATTACTAAGGAAGTGGATCCATCCGCCATGCAAGAAAACATGGGTTAGCAACGTCAATAATGCGGGAATCGGCTTGGTTATATTGAGGATATTTTCTGATTGAAAACTGTCAGCTACTAAACCATATTTGCTTACCAATGCATAATACGTGTTATCAGGGAGGAAATTGGTAAAAAGAAATCCAACAGTAATGGTAAAGATTAACAGTGCATTTGTGATCGGGAAGGTATAGGTAGGTACTGTATCACGTATTGGAAGCATATAAACACCTACTGTTATTATAAACATCAACCTGATAAGGTTCGATCAATGTACGAAGATTATGCTGGCGTGAACTGGTAAGAATAATGTATGATCCCAGGTGGATAATCTAGGATTTCTTATGTGTCAATTAAATTCTGCGCCATCAGGCAAGTTAGGTGCACAATGATTGTAAGGGGACATAATTAATAAATTTATATAATATAT
>JBFENN010000114.1:0-9618 GCA_041551115.1 Anaerolineales bacterium | reverse complement strand
TATGGTACCTACACGCTGCTGCAAGACATGTTCGATGGACCAGTTGTCGACCCCAACATGGTCACGATCGCAATCGAAGTCACCGGATCCCAAATTGACCATCCCGGGAAGCTACCCGGCGACCAGCAAATTGCCAACGTTGTCGCGACGGTTTGGTCAATCATGAAGCGCTACGGGATCCTGTCAACCAATATCCTGGGGCATAACGAAATCCAGCTCGGCAAAGCGGACCCCGGGAAAAAATTCTTAGCGTTGATTAAGTACCTGATTGGGCTCAGGGCGCTAACCGAGCAAGATCCAGAGATGCAGGTACTCGTATTTGGTCCTTTTCTGAAGGCGAATGGAAACTTGCAGCAAGCAGTTACGAGCTACTTCCAGTTCCTGCGCGACTACCTGGTGCTGGTAGGCACCCAACAGCAAGTATACGATTGGGAAGCAGAGAGTAAATACTGGTTCGTAAATGACCGATTGGTAAATACGAACAGTTGGGGCTACCTAGCAGAACAATTCCTGTGGCCGCTCTCCGGCACAGCTGTGCAAGCTGGGTACACCTTCTTGAACCCCGATTTCCACGCTGGGGTAGATTTCTACCTGGGCAAGGAAGGGCAGCGGGAATCAGCGCCTCTCAGCCAGCCGATTTACCTGGCAGCGAACGGCAGGTGTGTTTATACCGGTGCGACCCACTCCCACTGCCAGGGAAAAACTGCCCTGTTCCGGCACCGGCAGGCTGATGGAGCAGAGGTGCTATCGGTCTATGATCACCTCAGCGAACTGAGCAATATCCAGACAGGTGAGGATTACCCGGCCGGGAGTCTCATTGGGGCGATCCAATCTGAGCGTTCTTACCTAAACCCATACCTGCACTTTGCAGTAGCATACGGTGCGAGCTGGGATACGGATTTGAAGAACTCTCCAGAAAACCCGCTGAACGGCGGAGCTAATTGGATCAAGAACCGCTACCTAGAACCGAACGCGTACCTTGAGGAGCGGATGAAAACACGGCTGCCAACAGATCTGCGAGGTTACCTTTCTTGAAGGCACATCAGAATATAATGGTCGGCTACCATATCCTCAAGTAATCCTGGCGAGCCAGGGAAGATGGAAGACTGATGAACACATACACAGACGAAATTAGCAATAAAGAATATCTTGATACGATCCAGCGGATGGCTTTGGTTGCCCAATACCAGACGGCGAATATCGAGAATCACATCAAACGCATCCGCCGCTATACCTATACCCTGGCGCTGGGGATGGACCTATCGGGAGACGCGGCGCTGATGATCTCCTATGCCAGCCAGCTGCATGATGTCGGCGAAGCAGGAGTACCGCAGAGCGTCCTAGCCAAGGCCGGAGAACTAAGCGCGTATGACTGGGAAATCGTCAAACGACATACGACCATCGGGGCAGAGATGCTGTCGGGTTCTACTTCGAACCTGATGCAAACAGCGGAGATGATCGCGCTTACGCACCACGAGCGCTGGAACGGCTCCGGCTACCCGAAAGGGCTGCGAGGCGAGGCGATCCCAATCAGCGGACGGATCACAGCACTAGCGGATGTGTTCGATGCGCTGACGACACCACGTCCCTATAAGAAGGAGACGCTGCCGCTGGTGATGGCGAAAAAACTGATCCTGGAGTCGAGCAATGAACTGTTTGACCACGAGCTCATCACAGTATTCGCAGAGCATTTCGATGAGCTGGCGAATATCCACCACACTTTAAAGGACCGCACTGAAGCGAGATAAATGAGGCTTGTTTAGGATGATGAAGAGGTACCGGAGTGAACGCGGGCAGAGCCTGCTTGAATTCGCACTGATCGTGATGGTGATGTTCTTTATCGGTGTCGCGGCACTGGATTTGGGGCGAGTGTTCTTTGCGACGATCGTGATCACCAATGCATCACGCGAGGGCGCTCGTTACCTAACTCAGCACCCGGATGACAGTACCAGCACACCAATTTTTGATGGCACAAAGAAAGCTGCTCTAGCGGAGGCACAAGGGTCAATGGTGAGCCTTACCGCGAGCAATGTAACCGTAACCTACTGCCTGCTGGCTGATGCGCTTCCAGGCTGCGACAAGGGTTTCCCAGTGCAAGTGACCGTAGATTATGATTTCCAACTCTCAACGAGTATATTCTTTCCATCAACTCTCCCGCTCTCCCGTTCAACAAGGATGCTCGTACCATGAAAGAATTAAATGTAAAAAAGATCAAAGGTCAAGCGCTGGTTGAGTTTACCGTTGTATTATCCTTATTCTTGTTCTTGATCTTAGTTGTCACGGACTTGGGACGAGCAGTGTTCTTCTACAGCTCGATCCATAATGCAGCCCGAGAAGGGGCCCGGTACGGCATCATAGATCCTAATGGAGCACGGATTGCAACTGAAATGCAGCGCTTAGCTCCATTCCTTGACCCAGTTGATAATATTTCGACTGTCATTCTTTCTGAAACTGTCGAAGTTATCGTTAATTATGATTTCGAAACCGTGACTCCACTCCTCAACCTACTCACCGGTAATCCCAAAATCACATTACACAGCGAAGCATTGATGATCAGGGAGAACTGACCTGGGATCAGGGTAGAGAAACTAATAGCATACGAAGACATTATTGGTGACACATAAGCGAGACTGATATGAATAAGCAAAGAAACTCAAGTGAATATGGGCAAATTCTGGTTATATTTGTCGTCGCGCTGATCGTCTTGTTAGGATTTCTGGCACTCATCATTGACGGCGGGAACCTGTTCCTGCAACGCAGGGCAGCACAGAATGCGGCTGATGCAGGCGCGATGGCAGGGGCGGCTGAACTATGTCTCCCGGATAACTACTCCTTTGCATCACCAGAACAAGCCGCTATCAGCTACGCAACTTCCTACAATACAGCCAACACTGCCTACCCACAGGTTGATGGTGAACATGGTGTTGTCACCGTGACGACACAGATCTCTAACAGTTCATTCTTCGCTCATTTTGTGGGGTTCCCAGAATTAACTGCGCAAGCTTCTGCAGCAGCGGCATGCTGCCCGGCGTCAACAGGTGCTGCCGTCCTACCGATCGCATGGGCTTGCCGTGCACCAATCTCGGGGACACTGGAAGATAAAACAGATTGTTCAGAGAATGCAATTACTTATGCCGAAGTAATCAGCTACGTAAACAACTTCCCATCACCGATACCGAAGGAATTGTACATCGTAATGGACTCGGTATCCGAACCAGGTGATTTGGCAGACATCTGCATATCAGATGGTGGCTGGTTAGATTGCGATCTTGACAACGACGGTGAAGATGACCTGATCGCGAACGGCGGGCGCAGTTGGTTGGACCTGGACGGAGCGGGCGGCGGCAGCAGCGAACTCGTATCTTGGATTAACGACGGTTTTCCGGATGAGGTAACTACGCCCCTTTGGGTTGGGGGGCAATCCGGTGTCGCAAACAATGTTTTTCAAACTGCTGGTGGAAAAGTGGGTGAAATTGTCACCGTTCCAGTTTTCGACAAGATATGTGATGATTACCCAACCGAGGTCTGTGGGTTAGAAGGCGGTGACGACATCATCACTACCGCAGGCGGACTTTACTACCACCGGGTGATAGGATTTGCAGCATTCTACATCACTTGCGTTGACGCACCCGGTCTGGGGACAACCTGTCCTGGAAAGAATTTCGCTGTTGACCAAGGAGTTATCGCAGCCAATACCAAAACCATTGAAGGGTTTTTCGTTAAGGACATCATTCCAGACCTGACGGACATGGACTGCGACAGCGGGGTGTATACCGGTGCGTTTGTGATGCGGTTAACGAAATAACTGGCTTAAATATTGCACAACAAGAACTACGAAATTCTTAGAACATTGGTCATTCAAGGAGGCCTATCTTGAGTCAACGAGTACGCATCGGCATCCTGGTTGGTATTATCGGTATCGTCCTAGCAGCCGCGGGGATCTTTGGCTTGACCCGCCTGCTACAGCAGGCACTAACGCCCTTGCCACCACCAACACCGGAAGCAGCAATCATCGAGGAAGTTGTGGTAACCACCCACAACGTGGCCCTAGGCACGGTGCTGCGGGCAAACGATCTGCGCACAATCGAAGTGCCGGTTGAACTCGCACCACCGGGTGTGGTAACCGACCTGGAAACAGCAGTGGGAAAATTCTCGAAAGTCGACCTGATCCAAGGCGAGCTGCTCTTCCGGCACCAACTGGCGGACCCCACCAACGTGACCCACGATGTCGCTTTCATCCTGGACGAGTACCAGGTGCTGATGGCATTCCCAGCCAACGACTTGATGAGCTCATTAAGCGTAATTCAGCGCGGGGACCTGGTCGATATCCTGGTGACGCGCTCGCAAGCCGCCCCACCAGAACCTGAAGAAGAAGCAGATATCGGTGTTGTTACCGAGGAAGAAGCACGCGTTGAAGAAACCTTCACCTTCGACGCCATGCAGCGATTGGAAGTAACGGCACTGGTAGTCGATATTGTTGAAGAACAGCAGCAACAGCAGCAGCCAGCGCTTCCAGGGGTCGAACAGCAGGATGCACCCCCACCACCCGCTCCCGATTATAAAATCCGAGCGTACCTGTTTGCCCTGGTGCCGCAAGATGCCCTGGTGCTGAAACACCTTAAAGATACCGGCGCAACATTCGACTTTGTGCTGAGGTCACCGACTTCCAGCCAACTGTTTGAACTAAGCCCGGTGACGTCAGAATATCTCAATGACCGCTATGAACTGCAGGCTCCGCGCCCGTAAGGATCCGCGGGGAGCAAAGATAGTGTTATGAAAGGAACCATTTATGGCTGATTCCAGCAAAATAACCAGAGTAGTTTCCATCGGCGACCCCGGTGATACCCAACAGCAAATCAGCGCGGCATTAACCGCCCAACCAGATTTCCAGCTGGTTGACGTGCTCGTATCATTCGAGCGATTAGCCAGGGATCTCGGTGCAGCCGCACCGAATATCATCTTGATGGACCACCAGCTCGGCGGCGAGCCAACACTGGACATCATCGATGATATCGCCCTGCAGTTCCCCGATACCGCGATCGTCGCCATCTTGAAAGAAAGCGACCCAGTAGAAATCCAGCAAGTCTTGATGGCCGGGGCGCGCGGATTTATCATCCAGCCATTCACGCAGATCAGCTTATTAAGCACCTTGCGGAGAGTATCCGAGCTGGAAGGACGGCGTGAGAAAGCAGCTGCAGGGAGCCATTTCACGGCGGCGGAGAAAGCCCGCCCGATACATTCCGTTGCAGTGTACAGCCCGCGCGGCGGGGTTGGCACAACAACCATAGCCACCAACCTGGCCATCAGCCTAATGGAGAGAACTGGACTGCAGGTATTACTGGTAGATGGGAAGCTTTCCTTCGGGCACCTGGATGTGATGTTAAACGTCCGCACGCAAAACACGATTGCTGACTTGCTGCCACATGCCAGCGGTTTGGATGATGCCCTGATCCATGATGTGGTCGTGAGGCATAGTTCTGGCCTCAATGTGCTGATGGCACCGGCCAACCTGCAAGTTTCACAAGGAATCCGCCCGGACGACTTGTATTCCGTGTACATGCAGCTGCTCAAAAAATTCGACCTCATCGTAATCGACGCCGGCAGCGCGCTGACCGAGAACACGGTTACCTTGCTGGATGCGGCCGACAAGATCATCCTGCTAACCACTCCCGACTTGGCAACGCTGCATGACATCAGCCGCTTCGTGCAGCTCAGCCGATCGCTAGCCTATTCACCAGATAAGTTCTTGTACGTAGTAAACCGCGAAGGCGAGCTAGGGGGGGTAAAGACCCAGGATATCAACAGCGCCCTGCACCAACCGATCTTCGCCAGGATCCCGGAAGATACGGGCAACGCGCTGCGCAGTATCAACCGCGGCATCCCGCTGATCATCCGCTACCCGCGCAGCCCAGCAAGCAAGGCGATCAATGAACTGTCCAATAGGCTGCTTGATATGACAACGACAGAGCTGGTCGAAGGGTTCACTGAAAGCACCAGCGCACCTCACCAAGATCAGCTGCTGGTCTCATCACAATTAGGGTAAGCCTAGTACATGTCATCAGATATCTTCACTCTTCTCATCATCGGGGTAGTCATCTTCCTGGCTGGTTTCTTAGCTGTGATCAGCCTGGTGAATACACTCGTGTGGGGCAGCGGGTTCAACGATCGCCTGGAAGCATTCGGCAGCATCCCCCAGGAGGAACGACGGCGCTCATCCGGCAGGGGGGGCACGAGGCTGATGCGGACACGCTACCGCCTAAATTCGATGCTTTCCTCCTTGACGTCAGAAGAATTGAACGTCAAGCTGCTGAGTGCCAATTGGCCAATCACGGAGACTGAATTTATTTTGATCCGGATCGGGAGCACCGCGCTGGGATTTTTATTCGGTTGGCTCATCTTCCGGTCGATCCTACCCGGGCTGGGATTTGCGGTTTTAGCATATATCATCCCGGGCGTCTACCTCAATTGGAGCATATCACGCCGGCAGACCAAGTTCCAGAACCAGCTGATCGATGTATTGGTACTGGTGAAAGGTGCGGTCCAAGCGGGGTACAGCTTCCTGCAAGCGATCGATGTGGTTGTGGATGAAGTCAGCTCACCTGCATCGGAGGAATTCCGCCGGGTGAGAAGGGAAGTTGGCTTAGGACTGCCATTGAACCAAGCCTTGGTAAACCTAACAACACGCATGCAGAGCGATGACCTTTCGCTGGTGGTTACGGCAGTCAATATCAACACACGCGTCGGTGGAAATCTTTCGACGATGCTGGAAGCGGTGGTCGCCACAATCCGCGAGAGGGTGCAGCTCTTCAATGAGATCCGCGCCCTGACATCCCAACAACGGTTCTCCGGCTACATGCTATCACTGCTGCCATTTATTGTCGTCGCAATCTTGTTCGTCATCAGCCCAGACTATATCGGCAGGTTATTCGAACCTGGAGCAATGCTGTGCATACCCATCGGGGCACTAATCTTCGTCATTTTGGGGAATATCGTCATCCGATTTATGGTAAAAATCGATGTATAAACTACTTGCATCTAATCGAAAACAGAATTTGAGCAGATTGGGGGGCAATCGATGAATCTGTTCTATGCGACGGCGGCATTCCTACTGATCTTTGCGGGGCTGGTAGCGTTTGTGCTGGCACTACGTGGAATGTTTGGCAATGAACTCTCCAACCGGCTGAAAGTCTATGTGGAGGATGAAGATCAACTGTATACTCCGAGAGAAACAAACCGCTTCAGCCGGAGACGAGAACTATCTGGTTCACTGGCATCTCGGACAGTTCTGCCGTTCTTCCGCCAAATTGGGAATTTATTCGAGCGGTTTACTCCAGCCAAATCCATCGAGACCGTGCGCCACCAACTATACATCGCTGGGAACCCGATGGGAATGGGTCCACGCGAGTTTTACGGCATTCGAGTCGGATTCATCGTGCTGGGGGTTTTGTTAGGCTACATCATCTACCAACGGGCAGCGATCCGTTTCAGCAACTTGATCGCAGTATTGGTCTTTGTCTTCTGCTTGATATTCCCAATCTTATGGCTGCGGATGAGGGTGCAGTCGCGGCAGAACAAGATCCGCAAAAGCCTGCCCGACACATTAGACTTGTTGAGCGTCTGCGCTACAGCAGGTTTAGGTTTCGACCAATCGATGCAGCGAGTAAGCGAGAATATGAACACACCGGTGGCGAACGAGCTGGGTAGAGTTGTCGCCGAGATGGAGATGGGCGTCTCACGGCGCGAAGCACTGCGCAATCTAGCGGAACGATTGGATGTCTCCGAATTATCCAGCTTTGTCGCAATCATCATCCAGTCCGAGCAATTAGGCATGAGCATCTCAGACACACTGCATTCACAGGCCGACCAGATGCGCATTGAACGCCATTACCGGGCGCAAGAACAAGCCCGGAAAGCACCGATTAAAATGTTGGTCCCGTTGGCATTCCTGATCTTCCCGGCTATTATGGCCGTGCTGCTTGGACCTTCAATACCCCCGCTATTAGAACTCTTCTCGGGTTTCTAAAGCATATTTTGATGGAGCAATTATGTCAGTAAGTATTGGCGGTAAACCATTCAACGACTCCCGCTTCAAAAAAGCGCTTAGCGATTTGCAATCTGGCCACTGGGATAAAGGTATCGATGAACTAAACCAGATAAGAGGCGATTATCCAGATTCGAAAGACCTACGCAACTTGGTCGGCGAGATGGAAACCCGCGCACGGATCGACGAATACGAAATCGAGGAAAATAAAACTCTAAACCGGAAACGGTATACACGGATCGCAGTAATCGCGGTCTTGGCATTGCTCGCGATAACGCTAGTTTACTTTGGCGTCAGTACATATTCTGAATGGATGCAAAGCCAATACCAGCTAGCCCGAGCCCGGATAGAGAGCGAGGCTGCAGGGATCCAAATCGCAGTCATGTACCGGAACGGGCAGAGCTTTCTACAATCTGGCAGAACAGCGGAAGCTTTGGTTGTTTTTCAGGATATCGCGGCCATCGACCCAGATTACCCCGGGCTACAAGCATATATCGAACAGACCGAGAAAGAAATTGAATTAGAAGAACGCTACAATGCCGCGATGCAGCTGATCAACCTCAACGATTTAGAGGGGGCTATGGTTGCATTGGAGGAGATCAACGCGCTTGAGGCTTTCTACAAGGATGTCCCGCTGCGGATCGAAGAGATCCGCAACCGGTTCTTCCTGGCAGATATCCTGGCGCAAGCTGACCAAGCCTACCAAGAAAGCAACTGGGTGCAAGCTGCATCCAGCTATGAAACAGTGCGGGCAATTGACCAACTGTACCTGCCAGATGAGATCGAACAACGTTTGTATGAAAGTTACATCAATGCGGCCCAGAGCGCAATGAGGGAGGACACAACCTCCTTCGAAAACCTCCAGGAAGCGGAAAGCTACTTCAATAAAGCGCTGGCGCTCCGTCCACGCGATCCAGCCACCAAGCAAGAACGCGCCCAGCTGAGGGAAATCTTCCGGACAACGTTGGCAGATACTTACGTCAGCGCAGCAAAAGAAGTGCTGCAGAACCAAGAAGACTCCCTGCAAGCAATAACAGCGGCGGAAGAATATTTCCGCAAAGCGCTAGCCCTACAGCCACAGGATCCAGATATCTTGATCCAGCAGAACCTATCGCAGAGGTTCATCAGTGCACAGAACGATTTCAACAATAAGAATTGGAGCGAGGTAATCTCCGCTCTGGAATATGTCTACTCCCAGGAACCCAGCTACGCTAACGGCACATCACTGCAGACTTTATACGAAGCATATGTCGGCCGCGGGGATGATTTCCTGGCTTTTGGCAGTTACGAGGAAGCTCTGAGTGATTACACCCGAGCGGCGAGCATCGCGGAGGAACGTGATGAGCCCAGCATTGGCCTCTACGCTACTCAAATCAAAATTGCTGAAGTGTACGGAAAACTGGGCGACTATGAGAATGCCGTCTTCGCCTACGAGGATGCCATCGAAACTTTGCCGATCGGAGAAGGATTCCTGGATGATAACCCGAAGATCCTGGCGGACCTGGATAGAGCGGTAAATTATACCAACCAACGCTACTACCGACTGGCGTACCAGACATATAATCGCGCGACACCGC
>JBFENN010000113.1:0-9742 GCA_041551115.1 Anaerolineales bacterium | reverse complement strand
TTGACGAGATCGCCGCACTCTTCTCCATCATTGCTGGACAAGACCCGTTAGACGCCACATCCCAGGATCAACAGCTGCCCCAGGTAAAATTTTCGCACCTTGCCGGTGAGCAGCAGCCGTTGCAGGGCATTCGGATTGGAATACCCGACGAGTACTTTGTTCCCGGTATGCAGCCTGATGTAGATAGCGCGATCAAGCACGCCATCCAAACCCTGGCTTCTCTGGGGGCAAATATCCAACCAGTGAGCATGCCCCATACAGAATATGCCTTGCCGGTTTACTATTTGATCGCCCCAGCCGAAGCCTCCGCCAATCTGGCTCGCTATGACGGCATCCGTTATGGACCTCGTCAGGCGGCGGAAAACTTGTATGATGTATATCGGGATACACGTGGTTATGGATTTGGAGCAGAAGTCAAGCGCCGCATCATGCTCGGAACGTATGCCCTTTCAGCTGGTTATTATGATGCTTTCTATGAGCAGGCTCAAAAAGTACGCACTTTGATCAAACGCGACTTTGAAATCGCCTTTAATCAGGTTGATTTAATCGCCGCTCCGGTAACCCCGACAACTGCCTTTAAGATCGGTGAACATGGCGATGATCCACTTTCCATGTATCTGGAGGACATATTCACGCTGCCTGCCAATTTGGCCGGTATCCCGGGAATCGCCTTCCCTGTCGGGTTTGACAACCATAGCCTACCAATCGGGATGCAGCTTATGGCCGCTCATTGGAATGAGGCACTGCTCTTTCAAGCGGTATACGCTTACCAGCTTGCGACCGCGTGGCATAAAGCCAGGCCAAAACGATAAACCCGAACAGCTTTGCACCATAATCAGGAGCATAAATGCCCATGAAACTACCAGATAGCGCGCAAGAAATCATAAATTGGTCTTGGTCGCAAATCGAACCTTTCTACAAGGAGTTAGAAACTTGCCGTTTGAATGCAGATAACCTAGATCAATGGATGCAGGATTGGAGTGACCTACGCAGGCTGCTTTACGAGAGCGAACAGCGTTTGATGGTGGCGACTACAGTAGATACATCTGACCGCGCAGCGGAGGCGAGCTATCATGCTTTCCTTGACCAGATTTTCCCAGCAGCCATGGCTGCTGAGCAGCACTTGAAAAATAAACTCATTGATAGTGGTCTGAAACCAGATGATTTTTCAGTACCATTACGCAACATGTGCTCCGAAGTTGAGCTTTTCCGCAGTGAAAACCTGCCCTTGCTCTCAGAGCAGCTCAAGTTGGTGGTTGAATATGACAAAATCATTGGTGCGCAAACGGTTCAGTGGGAAGGGCGAGAGGTAACCCTTAAACAGCTGGATCAAGTTCTTGAAGATCCCGACCGAGCGCGGCGTGAACGTGCCTGGCGATTGCAGATGAAGCGTTGGCTTGCTGACCGGGCGGCGATCAACGAGCTTTGGGAAAAATTCATGAATAGACGTCGCCAGTTGGCTGCGAATGCTGACTATCCTGATTTTCGCGCCTACCGCTGGAAACAAATGCTGCGGGTTGATTATTCGCCTGCAGACTGCGAGACATTTCACCAGGCTATAGAGATGGAGGTTTTGCCAGCGGCTGAGCGGTTGATAGAGCGGCGCCGTGATCGCATGGGTATCACAAGTGTGCGGCCTTGGGATTTATTGGCGGATGTAAGCTCTCGTCCAGCGCTGCGACCATTTGAGACGGTGAACGAGCTCGATGAGAAAACCGCCTCAATCTTCGCCCAGTTGGATCCTCAACTCGGTGAGTATTATAGTGTGATGCGTCGGGAAGGTTACCTAGACCTTGAGAACCGCAAAAACAAGGCACCTGGAGGCTACTGCACCGAGTATCCGGTTGTAAGGCGGCCTTTTATTTTCACAAATGCTGTTGGCACTCAGCGCGATGTTGAGACATTGGTGCATGAGGGTGGACACGCTTTCCATGTGTTTGAGACGCAGCACCTGCCATATTTTTATCAGCTTGAACCACCGATGGAGTTCGCTGAGGTTGCCTCCATGGCAATGGAATATTTAGCCGCACCATATTATGACAGCCCGCAGGGGTTCTATTCACCGGCAGAAGCAGCCCGGGCGCGTATCGACCACCTCGAGCAGAGTTTGCTCTTTTGGCCATACATGGCAGTTGTCGATGCTTTCCAGCATTGGGTCTATACTCACCATGAAGCTGCCAAGGACCCTCAAAATTGTGATGCAAAATGGACCGAGTTGTGGGGAAGATTTATGGGTTTTGAGGATTGGTCTGGTCTTGATGAGCAGTTGGCTACTGGCTGGCATCGTAAGGGACATATTCACCAGGATCCGTTTTATTATGTCGAATATGGGCTGGCGCTGTTGGGTGCGGTCCAGGTATGGCGTAATGCGCTTTCTGATCCAAAAAAGGCGCTGCTGACTACCGCAAAGCGCTCTCGCTTGGTGGTACACGCCCTTTACCTCAGCTGTTTGCCACTGCAGGTGCCCGGTTTGCTTTTGACCCGGGTACCTTAGGTGCGGCTGTGGAGCTGATGGAGCAGACTATTTACGAGCTGGAAGAAATGGAAGTGTAACATGCTGATTACCGTGCTGTATCAGTATTGAGAGGTGCCTAATGGAATATGTCAATCTCGGTCGTTCTGGTCTTAAAGTATCTCGTATCTGCCTGGGGATGATGACCTATGGCAGTTCAAAATGGCGCCCCTGGGTGCTTGACGAAGCAGAGAGCCGTCCCTTTATCCAGCGTGCATTGGAAATGGGGATCAATTTTTTCGACACGGCGGATATGTACTCCGAGGGTGTCAGCGAAGAGGTGACGGGGCGTGCACTGCGTGATTTTGCGCACCGTGACGAGCTTGTTATTGCCTCCAAAGTCTTCTTCCCAACGGGTGCAGGACCGAACCAGGGTGGTTTGTCACGCTTACATATCATGCACGCGGTTGAAGCCTCGCTGCAGCGACTGGGTACTGATTATATTGACCTGTATCAAATCCACCGGGCGGACCCCACGACACCCATCGAGGAGACACTGTCAGCGCTGCATGATCTAGTCAAGGCTGGCAAAGTGCGCTATATCGGTGCTTCGAGTATGTATGCCTGGCAGTTCGCCAGCGCGCTTTATTTGGCAGACCTGCATGGTTGGACACGCTTCATTTCGATGCAGAATCACTATAATCTGGTTTACCGTGAGGAAGAGCGCGAGATGATTCCGTTGTGCCGCGCCGAAGGTGTTGGTGTCATACCTTGGAGCCCACTGGCGCGTGGATTCTTGGCGGGTAACCGCGCCCGGGAGTATTTCGGGGAAACCGTGCGCGCCAAGAGCGATGATTTTGCCCAGCAGCTGTATTTCCAGGAGACGGATTTTGAGGTCGTCGATCGCGTAGTCCAGCTGGCTGACCGTTTCAATGTCGCGCCGGCTCAGATAGCACTGGCGTGGCTCCTACACCAGGATGGTATCAGCGCGCCGATTATTGGCGCCAGCAAGATGTACCAGCTGGATCAGGCTGTTGCGGCATTGGAAATCGAACTGCGTCCGGAGGATTGTACTTTCTTAGAAGCGCCCTACCAGCCGCATCCTGTTCTTGGACATAGCTAGCTGCCCAGCCATGTTTCACCATATTCCCCCAAAAATGAAACAATGTATGCTCACGCTTGAGCAAACTGACGCACAGGACCGGCTGGATGGTACTCCCCGCAGTCAGCGTTTACGTCAGATCTCCCAAGAGACCGGTTGCTTCCTAGCGATACTCTGCGCCAGCACTCCACCTGGTATCGTACTCGAGGTAGGTACCAGCGCTGGTTACTCTGCATTGTGGCTCTCCCTCGCGTGCCAGGAGCGCGCTGACCATCTGGTTACATTTGAGACTTCCTCGGCAAAAGTCGCTCTGGCCAGCCAAACCTTTCAAAGTGCAGGGGTCGCCCCCAAGATCGACTTAATTCACGCTGACGCACGCAGGCGGCTGAGTGCCTACAACCACATCGCGTTCTGTTTCCTGGATGCTGAGAAGGAACATTACACGGATATCTATGAGCTGGTGATTCCGTACCTGGTGAGCGGTGGGTTGCTAGTGGCTGATAATATTATCAGTCATGCTGAAGAGATGCGTTCATTTATTGAGCGCGCAGAAAACGATCCTCGGGTAGATTCGTTGGTATTGGGTGTTGGAAAGGGCTTACTGCTGATAAGGAAATCATGATTGAGAGAACAAGAAGCAATATTAAGTTGCGGTTTACCGACTAGGGGGAATACAGTAATTCGAACACGTGTAATAACATAAGTAATTCGTGATTGCCAAACTCATTGGTGAAAAGATATCATCGGTAAATAAGCGCATTCAAATTCTTTGAAATTTCCTGAAATATTCCCCCCTGTAGCCACCAAGGCATACGGTTGGTAATTCGAACCAGTTGTACCAGGAATATTTGCACCAATAATATTGACTTGATAAACGCCATTTTGTATCTTAGATATGATAACCCCTTCAACATTGTTGCAGGAATCCCACTTTCCATCCCTTAAGCAATCATATGTGTCCACAGGGCTATAGAGACCTTGGTTGCCATAATAGTGAGTACTTCCATCTGGAGCGATTATTTCCAAATCCAGATCATTAACCAGAGATCTTTTGGATAACGGCTCACCTGGCGGATCAGTCCACGCCAAGGTCACTCGGAGGGGTTCAATTTCAGGGATCACTCCACAAAGTATCGTACCTGTAATTGTGTTATCAAGAGTCAATGTGTATGTAGAGCTGATCGAGGTGGTAAGTCCTGTATAATTATCTATCAGCAACGATTCTTGTGGTAAGGATAGGCTAAGACTATTTGCTAGATTCACCCTTCCCCATCCCGTAACGTTGTTTGGTCTTTGGTTTGGCACCTCTTGGGGGCTTTCATACTGGCCTGGGCTCATATCTTGGGTACCATTGAGTAAAACAGCTTTAATTAATGCTGCACTTGGATCTCGAATACCTCGTTTGGTTATGAGCCATTCACGTACCAGAGCAGATGAACCCGCGACCAGCGGAGTAGCCATACTCGTTCCGCTGTTCAGTATATATCCTTCATCTATTGCATCACCTTGCTCTGCCAATCCGATGCTACTCATTGTTCCTTGATCACCCCCATCGACTCGTATATCATCAATTTGCCATGTACTGCTGCTTGATCCATCACTCCAAATTGCGAATCCGATTTGGACAGCAGACGGTGGGTTTACAAGACCGATTTTAGCTGTGTATAAGGAGTAACTGCTGCTAGTGCCACTTCCAGACACCGGATAAACGGATACTACGAGAGTATCTGGATTGATCACTAGTAACTTGAGCTCATCCCCTGCACTTAGGTCGTACTTTTGCCAAAAATGTACATCAAAAATCGCTATAGTTCCATCTGGAGTGTCATATAACCCAGCCTTACGAACATCCATCTCAGGGGTGGCAAGAATAGACATGGCTCCAGTGGTGAAGTTGCCATCTATCGTTTGTTTCCAATAATATGGTGAGCTCTTAGGATCATCGCTGCTAAAGTTCCAGCTACTTGTTCCTCCGGAAATGGCATAATTTTCATAACCTGTATCACCGGTGATTTCATCGTTGAAGATATATTGCCGTGATCGCGTGGAAGCGATGAAAGTACTTGGTGCTACGATATCTGGCTTTACACGACCATCATCGGTAGGCCCTCGACCTGATGTGGCTGCCATTCCATTTATTCTATTCGCCACTAAATCTAGACTGATCGGGCTACCGAATGAACTTCCCCATATATAAGGAACATCTGGACGATTATTCTCTGAGCCGCCAACAGTGATAACATTTTTAGCTGTACCAGGCTGGTTTACCGAATCTATGTCAATAAACCCATCTTTTGGGTTGATATCTACTCCCGTGTTTCCACCTGCAAATAAAACGAACATGTCTGGCTTTTCCCACATCACTGTATCAACTTGTTGGCTGGAATAGTTGTACACTCCATATGGACCACCAGGCAAATTTGATCCGCCTCCCCAAGAATTGGAATGGATTCTGGCTGTATCGGTGTATGCCCATCTCATCAAGTCTCCAATATCCGGAGGCAATGCAATTATGCCCGTGTCTGTACTTAACGACTGTACCACCAACTCTGCCTTAGGAGCAATCCCAGCGAATCGGCCGCTTGAGGTTGTACCATCTCCCAGGATTGACCCTGCGACATGAGTGCCATGCGTGACATAATCGCTCCATTCCCCACACTCGTGTGATGCCCCTCCTGGTCTTCCCCAACATTGGGCACTTAGCACTCGGTCCACAAAGTCCGGGTGTAAAGTTTTATAGTCGCCAGTATCAAGTCCAGAATCTGCCATGGCAATTACTTGATCTTTACCATACAAACCCAAGTTGGATTGGATATCATCCGAATGAATAATTTCGTCGCTTGCCACATCGTTCAATAGCCGCATCTCGATGTATTCTTCCACCCACAGCACCCCGTCCAGCGTGGCAATAGCATCAAGCTGATTTGCCTGCAAGGACAGGTACAGATAGCCGGCAACCTGGTTTTGTGCTTCACCAGTCACTTGACCACCCAGCCGCTCGACCTGATCTTTCAATGGGTCTAAGTCCGTATCTGGTAATGTCTGAATCACTAGTTCTAGGTTCTGCTCTGGTGATTGGACTCCTGCCTCGTGCAGGGACCTCTGAACCCGGTAAGCGGGATGGTAGCTGCCCACCCAGCGCACAAATGGTAAAGATAGGACCGCGTCTGCTGTCTTCGGGTCCATGCGCGCGATAAACGCAAAGTCGGGCACATAGCCGTACAGCTTTACCCCCATAGAAGCTACAGCCTCTTTCCAGGCGCGCAGCACCGGGCCATTGAACTGCAGCAAGTATGTCGCGGGGACGTCTTGTGTGGTTCGTCCTTTCCGCGTTTCTTGAATCTGTGGTTCTCCTGCCAAGGGGTCAAAATTGGCATACTGCAGCCGGATCCGTGGCGTATTACTGGCGCCTTGAGACCTCAGGATTGGGAAAGATAGCCCTGCACCGCTTATAATGAAGATGATTGCTGCGGTACTGGCTATGCGGGCAAGTGTCGATTTTTTCATGCTGGTACCTCCGGGGCGGTATAAAAATTGTAACGGTTCGGCGTTATTTCAGCGTGAATAATACGCTGAAATATTTGGTTACAAGACCGGGAGCCAGGCACGGCAGACAAGAAATCACCATCAAGTCGGCAGGGTATAATACTATTCCTCTCGCCTTATCATGTCATCGATGCGGTGACCAGTTGTGATTGATGCCCGGACATTGAAATTGCCCATCAACACATACTACGATCTATATCGGAAGGGGATTCATTTCTTATGGCAAGTATAAAAGTTGTTATCCCAATGGCTGGCTTAGGCACCCGCCTGAGGCCCCACACGTGGAGCAGACCCAAACAGTTGATCAGCGTAGCCGGCAAGACTGTCCTGGACCATGTCCTCGATTCGCTCTCCACATTAAATGGATTTAGCGAGATCGAGCTTATAAATATCGTCGGCTACTTAGGTGACCAGATTGAAACGTACATCAAGGGTAATTACCCTCAGTTCAAATCGCATTTTGTCGTCCAGGAAGACCCGCGCGGTCAGTCCCATGCCATCTACCTAGCGCGCGAGCACCTGCAGGGACCGATGATGATTGTCTTCGCCGATACGATCATTGAGACAAACTTGTCTTTCTTGGCAGGTGAAAGCGCAGATGCTGTAGTTTGGGTCAAACCTGTACCCGATCCAAGACGCTTTGGCGTGACCGAAGTAGCAGCAGATGGCTGGGTAAAGCAGATGGTCGAGAAACCAGAGGAAATGGACAATAACCTCGCCGTCGTCGGCTTCTACTATTTCCACCAAGCCGAGTCCTTGCTCGCGGCTATTGAAGAGCAGATGGCAAGTGATATCCAATTGAAGGGTGAATATTACTTGGTGGATGCCATCAACCTGATGCTTGGTGAGGGTCTGCGGATGCGTACGGAGCCCATTGACATCTGGTTGGATGCTGGCACCCCGGCGGCTTTGCTCGAAACGAACCGCTACCTGCTCGAGAACGGACATAGCAACCAGGATGAAGGGCTTTGCCAGGATAACGCAGTCCTGATCCCACCAGTGTATATGCATCCAACAGCCCAGGTTGCGAACGCAATTATTGGTCCGCACGTATCAATCGGTGCGGAAAGCTGTGTTGAATCGAGTATTGTCTCGAACTCAATTCTCGAAGATGGTGCCCAGGTTGAAGGGGCGATCTTAACCGGTTCGTTAATTGGCAAACGCGCGGCGATCAGGCGGCGGGCAGGTGTGGTTAATGCGGGTGATAACACGGTGGTTGTCATCTAGCGGAGCAAAGCGTTGCTGTAATGACCGACAAGGTGGAATGCCATTCGAGCACCGCTTACACTGATCGCCCGACGGCGCTGAACTGGCATGGGGCACGCATACCAATTGTCAAGGTGATCAAGCAGTGGCGCATTCCGGATGGAAAATGTTTCCATGTGCAAACAATTGGTAGCTTGGAATTTGAGCTTCGCTACTTTGAAGACAATGATGAGTGGCAGATCCAACAAGTGTGATGCCTCAGATTGCAGGATTTGGGTGGGATTGTATTTGATAGTCGAAATGGATGGAGTGACTAGATCAAGGAGGCGATGTGAGTAAGTACTTGGCGAAACATGTTGCGAGTTTGCAGCCATCCGGGATACGAAAATTCTTCGATATCGTTGCCACGATGGACGATGTGATATCGCTGGGCATCGGTGAACCAGATTTTACAACCCCGGCACCAGTATTACAGGCAGGAATTGCATCTCTTCAAGGGGGGGAGACGCATTACACCTCGAATTCGGGAAGGTTTGAACTGCGCACAGGGTTGACGGACTATATCGATCAAACGTACGGAGTAGTGTATGATCCCGTAACAGAAATGGTGATCACGGTCGGCGTTTCTGAAGCACTATACCTGGCGCTGAATGCTGTGCTAAACCCTGGGGATGAAGTTATTATTCCGACCCCCTGTTTTGTCTCCTACCAAGCAGAAGCAATCCTGGCAGGAGGAGTTCCAATTGAAGTTCCCACATTCGCTCAGAATGATTTCCAGCTTCAAGCCGATGCGCTTGAAGCTGCTATCACCCCCCGTACCAAGGCGATATTAATCAGTTCCCCCAATAATCCGACCGGCGCAGCAGCGACCCGCTCAGCACTGCTCGACGTTGCCCATCTCGCCGAGCACTATGATTTGGTCGTGATTTCTGACGAGCTCTACGACCAGTTGATATATGGGGTTGAGCACGTTTGTTTTGCCTCCCTGCCAGGGATGCGTTCCCGGACGATACTGTTGGGCGGTTTCTCCAAGAATTATGCGATGACGGGCTGGCGGGTCGGCTTTGCAGCTGCCCCCGCCGAGCTTCTGGATGGTTTACTCCGCATCCACCAATACACAATCATGTGTGCACCCACCACCGCACAAGACGCAGCTCTGGAAGCGCTGAGTTCAGGGGGACCCTACGTCGAACGTATGGTGGTCGAGTATGACCGCCGCCGGCAGCTTATCGTTAACGGCCTCAACCAGTTGGGATTGCAGACGAGTGAGCCGCATGGTGCCTTCTATGCATTTCCTGATATAACCACCTCGGGGATGGATGAAGAACGTTTTGCTCAACTTCTGCTGGAAGAAGAACGAGTGGCAGTTGTGCCTGGCTCGGCGTTTGGCTCTGGAGGCGCAGGTTTTGTGCGCTGCTCTTATGCTACCGCGTACG
>JBFENN010000112.1:0-9800 GCA_041551115.1 Anaerolineales bacterium | reverse complement strand
TTTCTCCCTGGCTTTGGTTATATTTTCTGCTACTCTGAAGTTTACGATCTTGCTTACTATATCAAATGGAATTGGCTTGTCTAGAGGAAATTGCACAGCTCCTTTGCTGCACTTATATGGTGCGAGTTCATTTTTATACTTTTCAATCCCGGAAGGAGTAGGGTAGAAGCCAATATGATTTTTATGAGCAGCAAAATGCACTAGATTGCCATATTGCTTAAAAGTTGGCATTTGATAGCTGATTGTCTCTTCTGCCTCTGGAGCTGCTGCTCGGATAGTCATCCTTAATTTCTCTAATGTCTCCTGCACGTTGGCTGGTGAACGGGCAATATATTCATCAATATCTGTAAAGGTTGTTTTTTCGGATGTTTTCATATGCCTTATTTGTAGAAAAATGAGTATGCTGTTGCTAAAAATGACGATTGTATAAACGATAGGCGAGTGGGTTTGGATCCTTTAGTAGCCCAATGTGGATATTGTGCTTGTAGATCGAAATCGAAACGCTTTATCTGAATCATACCATGCAGGTTAAATATTTTGCAGATAAGGTTGCTCGGATGGTGGTATGTTAGATTGGATGATTAATCTTCCAGGAGAGCTCGTGTGGTAGAGCCTTAAGCCCAGAACCGGCGTTCGTTTATGGGCTTGATATTATTAAAATAATGCGTATAGCTTTTATTATTCTGCCGCATTTGGCATGATATGCTGGGGTATATCCACTTCGATCATAATATTCCGATACATCTCGAACCCACTGCTTCGCCGTCATGCGATGGGAAAATATAATGAACTCCTGATGGTAAAGATTAGTAATGGATTATGTATCTACTTGGCAGGTACTACTCCTTAGGAATAATATCAGTTCTATTTGGTTCACACAGGAGTCCAATTATGGAGAAAAAACCCAGCAGCTTTGAAAAAATATTGGGTATCGCGGTAGTTACAGGCATGATCACAGGATTTGGTGGTATTGTAGCCGCAATATTTGCTCTTATTAATGCTGATTGGATCGGGGCAGGGCTGTGCTTGCTAGCGGCGGCACTTGCTTTCGGTCTTCTCGTCAATGCCCTCTTACGCAACTAGAGCCTTCCTGGACAGCAAATATACGCATATACTGCTTGTGACACGCGAAAGTCGGGGATTAATTCTTCATGTCTCTCGACGGGTTCTGCGCGAAAAGGAAACCCTTCCAGAAAATCTTTACTTATCTGCGCATCGCATGCAGATGGATCCGGTCCATCTGAAATAAGGATTAGCAAGAGTCAAACTGCCTTTCGTAGAATGAAAGCTTTTCCTGGTGTACGGATCCCAGGTATGTATCTACGTGGCATACACGCCCCATTGGTGCTGTCCATATCATCACCAGGATAAATGGATCCAGTTGCTGAAAAGAAGAGTCGAGCCAAGGAAAGCCCCGTTTATACACCATTTGAAGCTCTTTCAAGAGAGTGCAATTGATGTTATCGTGCTCAACTTTTGTCCGAAGCTTGGGCAGATGCGAGAAAGTCACTCAAAAATGTAGCCAAATAGCCGACCACAGACGTATGTTTAATCCCCTCCAATACCACGAACAGTTTTTTTCATAGATAACAGCCTAAAGTTATGGGTCTTGATCATAACTACCAACAATTCTGCCTCAGATGTTCGAATAAGGTATCAGTGGGAGCTTGCACGTAATGTAAAAACCACGAGACTGATCATGATGGCTTTAATAGACAGCACATGTAAAACCCGCCCGTATTTGATAGACTAGCTTGCCATTGGTCATTGTAATCAACGCAAGAGCAACCCCGTTTTGCTGCCCAAGCTGACGATTTCACATTTACCTAAAAGATCACACCAACAGTTGAGCTTAGATTTCTTTAATACAAGCCGAAAGATACCCGCAGATAGGTCATGCTGCGTATCTGCGTCAATCATTCGCGCTTCAACACCAGGAGGGTAATATCATCAGATTGGGGGGCAGCATCCACAAATGATCTCAAGTCGCTCAAGATTTGTTCTTGCATCTCCTCTGCTGGTCGATCGGCATTAGCGAGAGAGATCGAAACCAGACGATCGTCACCATAAAAGCTACCGGCAGGATTATTTGCCTCGGTGATCCCGTCAGAATACAGCACGACACTGTCTCTCGATTCGAGCAGTACGGTACCTTGTTCCCAAACTGCATCTTCCATCAATCCCAATGCCATACCTGTCCCTTTCAAGGATGTAACGGGTACTTCCATACCTGGGCGAATATGATAAGGGGGATTATGTCCCGCATTTGCATAGGTCAACTCGCCGGTTGAAGTATCCAGTACGCCGTAAAATGCAGTGACAAACAGCCCCGCCGTGGCATCTGATATTATCCGCTCGTTAGCGGCAGCCATTACACGAGCAGTTTCACGCGGGTATTCTATCGCATAAGTACGGATCAAAGTACGGCTAAGGGCCATGAATAATGCTGCACCCATCCCTTTATCAGTCACATCTGCAACGACGATCGCAAATCGGTTTCCAGGCAGCTGGATCAAGTCATAAAAATCACCCGATGTCTCCCGCGCTGGTTCAAGTGCAGCCGATATCCTCCACCCTTTAATTTCTGGGATCACGTGCGGCAAAAAACTATTCTGGATCCTACCGGCGAACGCCATTTCTTGGGCGATTTTTTGGTGTTCAAGTGTCTCGGTGAAGACCTCTGAAGCATGCAGCGCAGAAGCGATCTGGGCCGCTAGTACTTGCAAAGCTGGTTTTATGTCGATTGATGATTCGGCAAATATATATACTTCCTGCACGAGACAAATCCCCCCAATGGGAACTTGAATGTCAGTAGATAGGATCGGCATGAGCACATATCGATCTTGGGATGTCTCCTGAGACCAAGGATGTGTCTCTCCAGGGAAGATTTCCAACGGTTTTGGGTCGTCTTGAAAATAGCTCCACAACTGCTCATCAAGTGCTGGTCGCTTCTCAGGTAAATTTACTAAGCTCCGGCCGTCAAACAGCTGCACACTAAGCTGTTGATAGGACAGCATAGCCGGTAAGTGTTCCTCCAGGAGATCCGGCAATCTGGATGCATCAGCCGGTGCGGCGATGATCGCCCGTCCAAGCTGTTCAAGTTGATCGAGTTCGCGAGTCTTCTGCTGGCTTACCATCACTGCCAGGCTCATCCGGCGTGCCAGAAAATTCACCAGGAACACACCCATAAAATAGAATAAGAAAGCCCACAGACCAATGCGTGTGTAAAGAACTGCCGCAAGAATACCAAATACGCCAGGAAAATACGATCCAATCAAGAAGATTGACGACTGGCGGTACAGGGCTACTTTGTCCATTGCGGGAGGAGGTTGCCCATTCTGTACACCATCTACAGACGCCTCTCCGCTCCCTGACCGGAACATCACCAGCCACATCAGCAGCATCAACAGCGCGATAAACAACCAGTAGAGCAGCAATGCCACCACCGCGGCTGCTAATTCAGCTGCCTGTAGACCGCTGAGCGGGAATGTACCTCCAGCTGCCTCGTAGACAGCCAGCCCTGCCAGGATAGCTACAAGCGGAATGCCTAGGTTGAACAAAAAATTTCGCAACCAAGTCCAACGATGGATATGGGAAGATACCTCAGACCAGCTCAATCCATAGGCAATGAGAGTTTTGGCTAATAGCAAAATAACTGCTGCCGGACCAAAGATGAAATAGCCAGAGATCAACACGATATCACTGAGGTCACTGCTGTTAGATCCGTAGTTTTCACCACCCATGTTGATGAATTGCAGGATTGGGAGACGCTCAATCACCAGGCTGAGAACAAGGATGAATAACAACAGTGCCCAATTCGTAATCAATATATGAAGATCGATCTGGATCCCCAACCAGGCAAACCCAATAACCAGCCACGGCAGCGAAAAAAGAGCGCCAGACAGGTTCACCAATAACCTGCTGCGATCCGCAGCAGGCAGCATATCGAAGTCAACCCACAGCCGATGGGCCAATCTGGATGATATTCGCGCCATTTTGCTCTCTCCAATTAGGTTCGTTTGGCCAATCCGATCCATTTTGCCCCCAATCAAGTCGCCTGTCAAATGGATGTGATCGCGAGGTCATATTTCCGGGAGATAAGACATACACAAGTAAAGCAGACAAGATTCACTTCAATGTGAGACTTCATACTCTATTTTTACCATACCGTCCATCGAGGGATCACCATCTGAATGTTCACAGCAATAAAAAAGCCCGGATTTTAGGTCCGGGCTTCTGCTTCAAAATGTGTGCCAGCCTATCTACCCAATATCGTATCGATTTCAGTCATTTGCTCAAGAGAGAGCGGACCGAATTCCATCGCCCGGCAGTTCTCTTCAACCTGTGATGTGGTCTTGAAACCTGGGATAGGTATGGTTACCGGACTGCGACCCCAGATCCAGGCTAAGGAGCCTTGTGCCAGGCTGCGTCCATTGCTGGTGAGGATCTCGCTCACAGCCTCAAGCTTGTCGAGCCATTCCGGGGTAGGGCTGCCACATGCAAACCCAGGGAACCAGTCCACATATTTGCGCACATCGTCCTCATTGAAGTGGGTGTCGCGGCTGAATTTTCCGGTCAGGATGCCCATCCCCAGTGGTCCACGGTTGACGCTGGCGAGGTTCATTTCTTCGCATAGTCCTAACAGTTCCATATTACCGTCGAAAATGTTCAGCTGCTGTTGGACTGCACCGCATCCTGGTAACGTTGAGAAGGCTTTGACGGCATCAGTGCGGTCTGTGCTCCAACCGTAGGTGCGGATCAAACCTTCTTTAATAAATTCTTCGAGCATGTCTCGCACTGGCAGGGCACGCTCGATCGCCAATCCCCAGATGTGCAGTTGGTAGAGATCGATGTAGTCTGTCCCAAGATGTTTCAAGCTGGTTTCTAGGTCATGCCTCATATGGCTGGCCACATCACAATCGGTATCATGGTTGTCGTAGAACGAGACCACTTTATTCACCGGATCGACTTTGTGTCCGAACTTGCTGGCGATGACTACCTGGTCGCGGCGTCCTTTGACTGCTTTCCCCAGGATGCGCTCGCTGTGTCCGCAGCCGTAGTTGGCGGCAGTATCGAAAAAATTGGCTCCCAGGTCAATGGCTTTGTGGATGGCGCTGATTGACTCGTTATCATCAACCACGCTCCAACCCGCCGGGCGGCCGGCGAATTCCCACACGCCACCGATCGCCCAGCAGCCCATACCGACGGCGGATACTTCAATATTGCTGCGTCCAAGGACTCGTTTCATACCTGTGCTCCTACTTCATTGATTTGTTGATAACAGGTTGCTTCAAGCGAAAAACCATGAGTGAATTGTACACCGACCTTATCGCTATTGTGGAGGCAATGGTAGGCTATACTGGCCGAATAGAGTGCTCAGGCTTCACTCCTTCTGGGCGACAAACAGGAGATGCAATCCCGTTCCCAGCAGCTCGGGTTGGGTGCATAGCCTCATCTCCAGTTCAAGCAAGTCATCCCAGCTGTCTTTTTCGAGGTAGCTCGCAGTGTCAACCGTGTCTGATAGGCTCGGGGTGGAGGCTACTTGAAGCAAGCGACAGCCGTTCCTTTCAAGCAGGGTCTCCATCTCAGAAACCGTGTAGAGATGAGTCTTTGGTCCCATCCCGCAGTACGTCTCATCCGTATGCAGAATTTCTACAGCCTCATCTAGCTTGCCCTCGGCTAACCGCAAGCGCATAAACCCATATTTCGAATCACCGCCTAATATGAGAATAGATCCACTCTTCGCGACGCGTACCAGTTCTGAGACAGCTTTCTCGCGCTGTTCTAAAACATAGGAAAGCGCATCGCCGACACATACGACAAAGCTAAAGCTGCCATCTTCAAATTCACTCAGATCACAGATATCGCCCCGATGAATCTGGATGGTCCCCTGCATTCCAGAATCGTCGATATTCACCTTTGCGAGCGCTAGGATTTCAGGCGTGATGTCGAGCAGCGTAACAGACCGGCATAACCCTGCCATCATCACGGCATTGATGCCAACGCCGCCTCCGGCATCCAGTGCAATTTCGGTAGGTTTGATGTGCCGCTTGATGAATTCACGTGGGATCTCAGTACGCAACGATCGTTTCTTCTCGGATTGGTCCTCAATTGCCGCATTGCGCGTGTACAAACGGATAATCTCTTCAGCGTTATATGTCATATTCAGCTCACTTTGTAAGCCGCATCTGGGGGCAAATTATCAACAGTTTGTCCAAAAAGTCCTTCCGCCAATCGCTGCCACAAACCTAGCAATGCTGAATCGCGGCTGCGAAGGACAGCCTTCACTGAAGCCCATAACGTAGTTTATTCGTCAGCTTGGGGAGAAACGGTCACAAAACGGAAATGTCCAGTCAAGTGACCGATCAGCACCCCATCCTCATGTGTAAGGAATTGCTTCTCTATCTCGGTGTTATCCAGGTGAGCTACTATTTCCAGCCCACGCTGAGCCAAAAAGGTATCAATTTCACCCTCAGCAATCGAAAATAGTAATGCTTCATCCCCATGCCGCATGCGCATCGTCTCGGTAAATTCAGTCACACCATGATATTTATTACGATTTGCATCTGTTATTGAAATCGTGTAATCAAAGGCAAGTGTGCTTTCAGGATGGGCAGTGCGGCTGACGAAGTATAAGGTGGCATCAACTGCTTCGTGCTCAAGGTAGTATGTAACCCCTTCCCAGATAAAGAGGGTCTTTTGATCATTCGCGTAGCCGGCATTCTCTAGTGCATCCCCTAATGATTCCCGGTTGAAATCTATCGGTACATAGGTGACTTGCTTAGGAACAGCGATGTGTCCCTTTCTTAGGCTTTCTAGTTTGCTAGCCTGGGTTGTAGGGACATCGAGTTCGAAGATCCTCGTGCTTCGGTTTGAATCTGCAAAACGGTAAGCCCTGGTATCGTAGCCAGCACCTAGGATGACAATTTGCGGAGTATGGTTTTGCAGCGCCTCGAGGAACAGCTGGTCAAAATAGGCTGTCCTGGCAATCATATATTCAGTTAACCCGGGTAAGGCTACATCCAATTTGTTCTTGGTATTTTCGCGGATAGGTTTGAACTTCAGCAAAAACCGGTAAAGAGGTGGCAAGAATAGACCTGCCAAATCGTCGGGGCCATGAGGAGCGTGCTGGAATTCTATGTTTGCGATCGACCTGCGTAATGCGGCAAAAAATGCCGTCTCGGAAGGCTTTTGTTCAACACCTTGGTTAGTCATCTGACCGTCCTTTCTGATTAGCTATGTTGCGATTGATGAGTGTATCTCCAAACGCAGTGATTCTACCCCAGGCAAAGTGGGGAAATGTACCAGCGGAATGCGACCAGATTATCCTTTTAGTTAAGCTGTCATAATTCCGCATGGCTAATGGCACACATCGTTCATTTGACTAGCACATTTCTATTTGCTATTCTATATTTGTATTGATAATAAGGGGTTCAACTGAGGAGGAAAATGATGGGTAAAATGTTTGTAATCCTGGCGTTCCTTTGTCTGTTTGTTATATCATGTTCCGGCAGCGGGGGAGAGACTGTGTCCGGAGAAGTGGATTGTAGTTCAAGTGGCTATAATGCGATCGCAGAGGCTGAGCTCGATGAATGGGAAGAGATCATAACCGTGACATTAACCCGGTTCCCTGGCAACCTCAGTCCTATAATACGTGACCTTGAAAACAAATTGGGGGATTATAAAAATATGGCAATTCCCGATTGCTATCATCCAGCACATGATAAATTCGTGGCTGGCATGGAATATGCTTTAGAAGGAGTAAAGGAATTCGATACTACTGGCAACGTTTCTGACAAATTTAATTTGGCAGAAGCAGAATTTACCGCCGCTCAAGATGAGTTAGCGAAACTCGATCAATAATTCATTGACCAAAATCATAAAGTAAATTGATCAGATCGCAAATAACAATGGGACTAACTATAAACCCGATATAGATCGTCCCTTGGTATAAAATAGCTCGATCTTATTGCCTTGCTATATAGCTGCTCCTAGATTGAAACAACTGTTTAGCCTGTAATTAGTGGCAGGTAGATGGTTTTCAGCGCTCCAGGAGGCCAGTATTCATCCGCACCGATGTCGGGTGCTTCAAACGGGCGTGGTTGGAAGTCAACATCCAGCGTAACACTTGCATTAATAGGGCTATCCAAGGCTGCACTCCCAGATCCGATATGGTAGTTACTGAAATTGGGGTCAACAAAGTCAGGGTCGCCTCCCAGGTTGATCGTGCCTGTAATGATGTTGCCATCACCACTCCAGTTATGTATGTTTGCCCAGGAAGTACCGCTGCCCCACAAGGTTGCCTCCAGTGACGCTGATGAACCAGTATTCACATAGATACCTATGGTCTGGCTGACGATAATCGTATTTGTCAACACTGCTGTGCTGTCAGATAGCCATATACCGCTGCCATGCCCACCAGTATTGCGGGTAATTGTGTTATGGATCATGTGGGTGTCGGAAGATGCAAACTGTAATCCACTACCTTCAATGGCCTGATTTTCAGCGATGATGTTATTGATCAAAGTGGCCTCACTGTTAATAATGGAAATTCCACCACCGTTCCCCTGGGCAGTGTTCCCCAAGATGAAATTGCTGCTTAGCAATACTACTAGAGTCTTGGTTGGAATATCACTCATAAGCACCAGCCCACCACCCCCTCCCCCAGCCGTGTTGGATATGATGGTATTCCCGATGATCTCGCCGTTACCGTGAAAAACACCCCCGCCTCCAGCATTCACCGCAGTATTTGAATATATTGTGTTCCCAACCAACTTGATGTTTTGCCCACTCACATCGATTCCAGCCCACCATTCAGCTGTATTTTTGGAGATCGTGTTGCCGGAGATAGTGACATCATCCCCATTTGTCCAAATTCCACCAGCGCTGTTATCCGAAATGGTATTCCCATATAGCGAAGCATTGTTGCTTTCCCATAAGAATATTCCCCGGAGATTACTCATAATGGTGTTTTGGATGAACTTAGCTGGACTATTATCGACGAACACGCCTTGCCCCGACTGATTGGTTATCAGATTGCCTATGAGTGTTGCGGGACTATAAGCAATGAATAATCCATCACCGTTAAAACCTGGAACATTGTTGGCGGAGATGGTATTGTTGGTTAAGGTAGCCGCGCTATAGTACAGGAGAACTCCACCCCCAGAGCGCTGCGCCGTGTTGGAGATGATCGTGTTGTTTGTTAATAAAGCATCACTTTCATATAGGTATACGCCACCGCCATCCCCATTATGGGATGAATTTGCGAAGTTCTCGAATATATAATTGTCCTTGAGAGAGGCTGTAGCGCTGATGATCAGCACCCCACCGCCAGCATCTATGCCAATTGGACTGCCGAGCCCGTCCGCTTCACCGCCGGTGATATGCAACCCTTCGATTGAGGGAGTTCCATTCCCGGTGATGTAGAATACTCGGCCCTGTTCTTCGGCATCCAGGATGGTGGGAAATGCGATGGGATTGGAAGTCATCCAGTTGGTAATTGTATAGCCGCCGCGAATGGTAATGGTCTTGTCAAGATATACAACCTGAGCTTTTTCATCGTAATCATTGACATCGCTATACGTGCCCGCGGCTACTTTTACGAGGTCACCATTGACAGCTGCATCTACAGCGTCTTGAATAACACGATAATCACATGTCGGCGGTCCGGCTGTACAGACAGTGTGGGTATCGCTGGCTGCGCGCGTGATCCCTGGCATCGCCAGAAGAGCCAAGAACCACACCGTAACCAGTAGCAGTCCTGCTGTGAAGGTGCAATATAAGATCACACAGCGATGAGT
>JBFENN010000111.1:0-9849 GCA_041551115.1 Anaerolineales bacterium | reverse complement strand
GGATGAATGCTGATGATCGTGAATGCAGGTGCACTATTGTGGATTCGGGATCCATTTGAAAATCCGCAGGTGGTTGCAGGTCTGGATGAGTTCGCCAGTATTCTCGCCGGGCAAAGCGTAACAAAGTGTAGATTCCCAGACCGGCCATGCTGAATACTGTAATCTCAATTACTGTATCAAGCTCCCGGAAATCGACAACGATCGCGCCAACGATATCAGTAGCGCCGGTTAGAATCTTGGCGTAATCTTCGTAGTAGGGTGTGACAACGCTAATGTGGGGTCGAGATGTCAGCATGATCAGAGTTAATCCAGCGACAGTTATACCGGCCGCCGTGCTGATGATAGCATCCTGAATGTTGGAACGATGGATCAGGCGTGAGGTTTCTCCAATAGTTTGTGCTTGGCGTCGCTTTGCGCGTGGGATGCGTGCCAAAGCCAGCACTAAAATGACCACCGCGAGGATATCCACTACAATCTGCACTAAGGCGACATCTGGAGCGGGCTCGAGAATAAATAACATTGCCATGCTCAGGCCGGCAGCACTCAACGCCAGGATGGCAAAGAAATCGCGGCGAATGAACACGGTCGCGATTGAGGCCAAAGTGATAATCATCAGAGAGAACATTCTCAGCAGGGTTAGGATGCCGGAGAGATCAAAAGAAGGCCAATTAACAGCAATGCCTCCTGGCAGTTCAAACGGCAAACTGAACAAAACGATGATGATTATTGCCGCTGCTAGGATGATCACAATATAACTGCGCAGGCTCCCAGCTTGCAGGCGTAGCGCAGTGGCGGCACTACGGTTTAGTGCATCCAGCCCGCCTAGATAAAGGCGGTTAAAAGAAACTTGAGTTGCGAAACCAGCTTGCCAACCCCTGATAGGGCGGCGGAAGAAGAATAAGATCATGCCCAGCGTGATTGCGATAAAAGATAATACTAGTGGTACGTTCAGGCCAGTCCAGAGTTTTGTGGAAACTTTTACCGTCCCACCAAAAGCGGTGCTGGCAGCCGATGCCAATAGCAGCGCGTTTTCTTGGAGGCTAGGCAGCTGTGCAAAAACTAAAGATAACAGCGCGGGAACTGCAGGAGCCAACAGCATAGCCCATGGTGCCTCATGGGCAGAAATTGTTGTATCGCGTTTCTTGCCCATAAATGTATCCCAGATAAACAACCCAGCTTGTGCCAGCAGCAGTGCGCCCGCGATCACGGTGCACAAAATGAATATTTGTGAGAGTAGAGGGGGCAGCGTTGGGTGAATTGCAGTTGCCAGTAAGGTCTCTTTGGCTAAAAAGCCGAGCAGCGGCGGCAGACCAGCCATGGATAGTGCAGCCACGGTTCCAATTGCGAATGTAATCGGCATCGGGCGTGCTAATCCACCTAAACGCCGCAGGTCACGGCTGCCGGTCTCATGATCGATGATACCTACCACCATGAAGAGAGCACTTTTATACAAGGCATGGGCGACAATGCCAATCACCAGTGCTTTATAGCCGTCTTTCATGTCCTGGCCGAGCAGCATTACCAGTATTCCCAACTGGGTGATGGTTGAGTATGCCAGCAGCGCTTTTAGATCGTTCTGTTTTAAACCAAGATAGGCGCCGGCTAGCATAGTGATCAAACCTGTAATACTAAGCAGCCAAAACCAGCTTTCAGTGTACCCTAACGCGGGATTCAACCTGGCTAGCAGATATATGCCAGCCTTAACCATCGTTGCCGAATGTAGATACGCGCTGGCAGGAGTCGGCGCATTCATCGCACCTGGAAGCCAGATGTGGGCTGGGAATTGTGCGCTTTTGGTGAACGCACCAACGGCGATCAAACCTAATATGGCTAAGTAGTAAGGACTGGAACGAAGCAAGTCACCTTGGCTGGTGATGGTACGCATGTCTGTACTGCCGGCTATATACCCCATGAAGAGCAGTCCAGCTAACAGTGCGATACCGCCACCTCCAGTGATAAACAGCGCTTTAAATGCACCTTTACGAGCGGCAGTATCTTCAGTCTTATAGGCTATCAATAGAAAGGAGGTAATACTAGTAGCTTCCCAAAAAATGAACAATGTCAGGATATCTCCTGCCATAACCAAACCTAACATCGAGCCCATAAATAGCAGCATATAGGTAAGGAACCGCCATGCACTTTGGTTTCCCATGAAGTACTGCCCTGTGTAAATGATGACCAAAGCACCAATCAGGGTCACCAGCAGTGCGAATAGCATACTCAAGCTGTCAAGATAGAGCCCTAACTGTATTCCCAGGCTGGGAATCCATTCTACTTGCCAATTTAATGTGATCCCAGCATCTACCGTGTTGACTCGAACCGCAAACCATGCAAACGCCATGATGGGAGCCAGTGAAAGCAGCCAGCACTGAACAGTGAAAGGCAATCTTTTTTTCACTCCCGACAGGCCGAAACCTGTCGCCAGTAGTGCGGCTAGAAAAATAAACAGCAGAGGAATATATAACGCCGTCATAGGGTCTCGTATTGGGCGGGTATCAATCTGGCTTATGCTGTTCTTGCTGAAGTAAATCCATAAAATATTATGCTACGGATGTCTGTGAACTATCTGCATCGCGCTGTCTTCATTACTTTCTGGGAATAAGCTGATTTATTATAATAGTTTTCGAAAAGTCCTGTACGCTCAAGAAGCTGATTCCTTCCATAGTTTAATTAACTAAGATTCACCTTTGAGAGCAAAATCTAGTTGAATCTTACTCGAAAAGGTATTTGTGGATTAATCCAATAGCGCAAGCAGTGTGTGGGTATATATTCCCAGCGCTTTATACATATCAACCAGTGCGATGTACTCATTAGGACGGTGTTCAACATCGGGATGCCCGGGGAAATTTGCTCCATAAGCCACACAGTTGGGTACCGCGCGTGCATAGGTTGCGCCTCCGGAAGAAATTGGTGGGCTGGAGTAGTCTCCAGTTTGTTCACGGTAGATTGACAAGAGCTTACGTACTAGTATATGCTCTGTTGGGAAATACAGCGGTCCTTCCCAATCATATTGCCTGTAGGTTAGCCCGAAGCGGCCGGCCGCATCTACCAGCTGTTCAACGATGCGGGCTCTATCGATGGTAACTGGGATGCGGATATCCAACCCCAAACGTTGTGAATCTCCTAAGTGTATCTGTCCGACATTCAGCTTGAGCTTCCCGGAAGGCTCATCTTGGCAGCTGCCAAATATCTTGCTGGCAGAGGGGTTCTCTCCGATCATCTTGGCCAGGAATTGGATCACCGCTGAGCGAATATTGATCGTATCTAGTGCGAGGGCTAACCGGCAAATTGCGTTAGTCCCTTTTTCGGGCTCCATGGCATGGGCAGCTCTTCCCAATACGGTTATCTGGTCGTCTTCTGAATGGTATGGGAAACCCATGAGATCGAGCTGGGATGCCAGCTCTGCATGCATATCACCGCTGTAGATAGCCAAATCCGGCACCGCGTTCAACGCCTCTCCTGCGCTGAGTTGTATGGGCGCAGGATCCTCAGTCTCCAGGAAGCATTGCAGTAAACCTTTCTCAGCGTAAACGAGGGGAAAGGAGGCATCAGGGCTGAAACCCAGAGTTGGTAATTCTTCATGCTCGCGGTAGCGGCGAATGCCGCGCCAGAGTGTCTCTTCATCCGTTCCAAAAATGAACCGAATTCGCTTGTTAAGTGGCTGGCCGTGATCGACCAGGGCTTTCGCTGCGTAAAGGGCGGTGAGGAGTGGGCCTTTATTATCTTGGGTTCCACGCCCGTATAACCTTTCCGATCTGATTTCGGGGACGAACGGAGCACTGTGCCATAACGCCTGGCTGCCTGGCGGCACAACATCTACATGTCCGAGGACACCGATCATCTGCTCACCAGAGCCGATTTCTGCGTACCCGTAGTAACCATTCGCCTCATAAGCTGTTTGGAAGCCGAGTCCCTCCGCGATCGACAAAATGGTGTGTAATGCCTCATCAATAGGTTTGCCAAACGGGCAGCCGGCGGACGGTTCGTCAATCACACTTGGGATGCGAACCAGCGTTTGTAAAGCTTCGTTCAGTGGGGACCACTGTGTGCGTATGACGTCGTCAAGGGTTCTCATTCTATGAAAATTTACTGTCAGGTTCGGGGGAGAACCATGTTCTAAGCTGTGGATATGGAGGTTGGTTCGCTGTTGGCCGCTTCGATTTTCTCTGCTTCTCGTACAGTGAGGGCTTTGATCCTGCGGCGGGAGCTTAGTGGTGTGAATCGCCAGTAGAGTTGCAGACTGACTGCCCACCAACCTGCAATGAAGAAGATCAACGCGTAATCAATTGGCTCGTTGAGCCAATTAATATTCAGTAGTTCTCGGGTAAAAGGAATCGCTAACACGATAAAGAACCCGATGAATCCAAATAGCACGATCCCAATCATACGCGTGTCTTGAGTTATCCCCAACCATTGCTTCCAACCTTGCTGGGCGGGTTTGATAAACAGTACTAGTAATAGCCCAATCGTAACTAGAAGATAAGTAATGCAAAGTTGGGCGTAATCTAGATCACCGTATTTCTGCAGAAAGTACCCATAGACAACCATTGCGCTGGCTGCCATGGTTAGCGCCGCCGGAGCGACAAAATAGGAAAGCTGGCGCCCCAAACTAGCTTCACGCACGATACCTCTATTTGCCCACAATGCTAACCCTACTCCAGGGATCGTTATTGTTAAGGTCGTGATCAATGTCCCTTGAATGGATCTATATGGGAAACCGAATAATACAATGCGGATAGCAGCAATCAGCATTGCCAAGTAGAACGTCTGGGTTAGGTACAGTTTCAAGACATCCAGCAAACCATTAACAATCCTTTGGCCCTTTTCAAATACCATCTGCAGGGTGCGAGGGGTGGTTTCCAAGAGAATTATATCTGCTGTGCTGAGTGCCGCCTGACTGCTTGATTTCAGCGCAATCGGCAGCTGAGCCTGCTGCATGACCTGGACATCTCCAACCGAATCACCAACGACCGCGACGTGACGACCCAACCGCCGCAGTTCAGTCACAATGTCAGCGCGTTGGGCCATGTCGGTGTTGCCGAAGATCGTTGATTGATCTACGGCTTGTTCGAATTCGTTCGGTGGCAACGCTGCTAGCTCAGGTCCTGTGATTCCGCGTACTTTTTCAATGCTCTCGATAGCTACTTCGGCTTGCTGGAGCAATCCCATGGTAGAGTCAACCGTATCTGAAGTGAATATTTTGATGTCGACACCCTCACGGGTAAAAGTATTTACTGTTGAAATCGTGTCGGGGTGGATAAATTCTGAATACTGCAGTTGGCAAAGGGGAATCAGCCTATTGGGCAGCTGTGGTCGTCCGTACCGATCATACAGCGGCGTCAGTTCCGGTTGATAAGCAAATACCAGCACGGTATCATAAATATCCTTTGGTTTACGCTTCGTCTCTTCCAAAAGGGCTTCGTCTGGTAGTATGATGTCACGTGCCTTTTTCATTAATCCACGTAACCCTTTCGTGTCACCCCGTTTTTCGAAGGATAGATCAGTATCTTCTCTAGATTGTTCTTTTTCGGGTTCAACCCGTTCCCGTTGCACGGCTTTTTGTTTTGCTTTTGGGACGTTTTCTACATTTTTTTTCCGCCGAAACCGATTCAGAACCCCTGCAAATTGCCCGGCCATATTTTTTAGGGCGACGATGGGCTCTAGTGGTTTCGCTTCGGTAAGCAGCTCGTTGTCGGTGAGATATGGGAGCAGTGCGTCTTCTTCGCCAATTATATAAACGCCATTGAGATCAGGATCATCAAAGGAGGCCGCACTCCAGCCAAAAGCTGACATGTATGGTGTTTGTTCGACCGGCTGCCGGCGGGTTCCTTCAAACTGCTGTTGGAGGGCTTTTATACCGCGGTTCTCCCAGGCTATGCTGCGGGTGAAATCTCCGATAATCTGTCTGACACGCGTTTCGGAGAGCTCTTCTTGGTCTTTCATCATCTTGTACAATTGGATGTTGACCTGAGTGCCGGTCAGTACACCGCCGCGCGAAAGGCATAGTACATTTACCTGAGCCATAGATTCCACCGATCGTGCTTGCCGGACCAGCGCGCCAAAGCGGGCAAGATCCGCTGTTCCGGCTGCGTAAGTTACCAGTATCATGAAGAATAGGCCGGCTGGAGCGATCGTGAATACAACATTAATGGCATCCATGATTTCTTCGGTAGGGATCGATAGATCTACCCGAAAATAGTTTGCTACTCCAAGCATTATAAAAAGAAATACGAATAAGAGCAGCACCTTCAGCACCCGGTCGATAATGCGTTCAATCGGGGTTAATCTCTCGGACGTATTTTGAATACCAGCCAGCTTGGATTGAACCCGGCGATTTCTGCCAATCGCATCCACTTCGCATACGCAGCGCCCATCGATGCAGATGCTTCCGGCGTAGAGTTCATCATCTATACATTTAATGACCTGCTTTGCATCTGGTTTTAAGATGGATTCATCAATAATTACTTTGGTCCCAGCAATCATATGACCATCGACCAGAAGCCGGTCACCCGGTCCAATTACGAGTGCATCCCCGGGGACGAGCAAATCAGGATCGATGCTCTGAACTTTTCCATCACGGATCACTGTGGATTTTACGCTGGCGTCCTGCTCAACTGCTTCTATCTGCTCGCGGGCGAATAGTTCTTGAAATGTGTTTACCCCGATATTGAGCACCATCACACCCAAGCTGATTAGTACATCCAGCGTGGTTGCGAAGAAGATCTGGGCGACCGCAATTCCGATCAGGCTGAGGTTGAATATTGAGAAAGTGTTACTCTTAAGAATTGAATTGATGTTCCGTCTAGGGCGTAAATTGATGCTGTTGTCAATACCAGGAATATATTTGGTAGAGGCATCATTCGCTGATAGTCCGGTGATTTCACCGGTAAGCAGGTCTGCAATCTGTGTTCGGGTGTGTAAATCAGCCTTTTGGCGCTGTTTGCGAAGCCGGATCAGCCAGAATGCAATACCAGCCAGCATCGGCACCAATGTCAGGAGCCAATAGATTGGGCGAATTTTATTCTGGGACGATTTCACAGGGGATGAAGGCTCCTGGATGCATTGGCTAAGGAAAATAGACTCCGCCTGAACCGGCATGGCTGAATCTGTATGTATTTACCATGAATTGATGTTAAAGTTGACCTATTACGGCTATCCTTAATAGCTCGTTATTCGATCCGGTCTTTCAATTCATCGCGCAAGGCTTCTTCTTCCTCTGTGCCCAAGGTGGTTTGCAGAATTGTACCTTTGTAGGGACGCATGCTGGCGATAGCAGCATCTGGTTTGTCATTGCGAGAGAGGAAAAAGATTGCTGAAGTACCTGGCCCCATGTTTTCACTGACTTCTCTAACGAAATCGTTGCTGATATGGTTTCCGGCAATTTTCCCAACTATAGCTCCTCCAATACCACCGATGATCAACCCGCCGATGGGGAAGAAAATTCCAGCAAGCAGCAATCCGAGCAGGCTGCCGCCGACTGCTCCTACTTTCACGCCGCGGTCGACCTCGTTGTGGATTTGGATCTTTCCTTCATCGTCTTTGACTACAATCGCTGAATCATCCAGACTGATCAGGTCAGATTGCTGTCCTTTCCGGATCGTCTCGCGTACCTTGCTGGCTTCATCGATGTTGTCGAAAACAACAGCAATCAGTATTGACATTTTTGCCTCCTGAAAAGATGAATGGTTTACGGGTAACTGATATTACCGGCATTGGATTAGTCGGGCAAGAACCAACTCAAGACCATGCTGATAATACTGATGATGATACTCCCGATGAGGGCGTTGAAGAAACCCGTCAATAAACTACCTTCAACAGTGAAGTTAGGACTGATCCATGCTGTCAACCACAGCATGAGGGCATTGATTACTAAAGTGAACAGACCTAAGGTTAAGCATGTAATGGGCAAGGTAAGCAGTAATACCAAAGGCCGTATCAATGCATTAACTAATCCAAATACAATAGCAACCACCAGCAGGTCCGGAAAAAAAGCCCCACTGAGCGTGATGCCTGGATATATCATTGCCGTTAGCCATAACGCAACTGCGTTAATTAGGACACGCAATAACAGTTTCATTTGTCGCCTCCTTGAATTATGGTTGTTGAAAAATTATAGCATGGAAGGTTTTTAAATGATCAAGGGCACGCCATGATTGGCGTGCCCTTGTGTTGATATTTGCGATCAATTTCTAGCCTACGGCTCTTTTTTTAAGTTGCTTATGGCAAGTTTCTCCTCGTCGACGGTTCTCCCGCAGTACACCGCGTCCGTGGTACCGCTCTTTGTGCAAACTGTTACGTAAATATTGTCCCGGAGTAATCTCGGGAGTTTGTATGATTGGGAGTAGTTGATGTTCTTATTGTTGTTGAAAAGACCGATCTTATACCAGGGCGAGTAGAGCTTAAGCGAATTGGAGACCTTGACATAATAAGAGCGGTTCTTATCCAGTCCTTTACCAATTACAGTGACAAAGTCACCATCCCGCTCAAAGGTGAATTTCTTTGTGGATGTACTCGATGAACTGCTGTCGTCGTCATCTGGTGCGGATGAACCGGCCGGGATGCAAAGAACATCACCAATATATATCGTATATGGGGCTTTGAGATTGTTCGCTTCTGCCAGCTCGAAGAAGTCTACACTATAAGTGAGTGCGATGGATGTCAATGTATCACCGGCTTGTACGGTGTATTTAGATTCACATGCAGCTAAGTTTGGTGCCGCTTGGGCGGATTGGGGCAGCATACCCACAGCCAGTGCTATCAATAGCATGATGGACATTACGAGGGCTAACTGCCGTCCTATCTTAAATTGTTTCATAACTTTACCTCCAGTATATGATCCACAGAAACGCTTATTCGAATGTATATCTGTGCGTATCAATGGAACTAAGCACAACGCTATTATAACCTCAAATGAATACCGGTATGTTAATGTAGCGTTAGGTAGGAAAGAGTGCAAGTCAATGTGAATGCTATGTATAATGATCGGGCACTATGTGCATGCATGTGTAAATGAAATTATCGGCTGGTTCGCCCTGTTTGGATTGATGATTACCAGTACAGAGTTTTCATGGACATCTGCTCTACCCTTGGGAATAAAATGATAAAACCAGGAAAATGGCTGCATATACCTATTGGAAACAATTCCAAGTCAAAGGGTTCTTATCTATCCACTTGACCTTGGGGGCTTTATTAGTGGGCATGCTAAATTATGGTGGATTCACTGGAATAAAATAAATTTATCCAAAATTGTCAAGAAATCCGCCTCCTGATTGTGGTAATAGCGAGCGTACGCCTGTGATGGTCTAATCCTTGCAACAATCTCGGATTGGATCATTCGAAGTAGTTGTTACATGGCATATAATATAGCATTCATTCTAGGTAGCATGTAAGATAGTCTGGAGAACGGATGAGAACTAGAGTTTTTCCAACGATGATCATACTCCTGGTGTTCGTCATGCTGGCACCACCGCACGGCACGCACGCTCAGGAAGCACCGAACACTCTCTCTGGACAGATCGTCTTTTCTGGCACGGATGGGAACCTGTATGTCTTGCGCGATGAAATGACCGCTCCAATGCAGATCACAAATGATGCCCAGCCAAAGCAGCGATATCTAAGTCCACGCTGGTCACCAGATGGATCCCTTCTAGCATATTGCCAGGAAAACACAAATGACCCGCCTCGAACCAAACTCATCTTTATGCGCGCCGGCGAATGGCAGCCCTTCACTCTAGCAGAAGATGTGTACTGCGACGAGTTTCCTCTTGGTGGGTTGGATTGGACTCCCGATGGACGTAAAATCACATATACGCGTAACTTTGAATACAACCCCGAACCGGGTTTGTATCC
>JBFENN010000110.1:0-9974 GCA_041551115.1 Anaerolineales bacterium | reverse complement strand
TGCCAATATCTAGCACGGCATCTTCACCGATTGTAACTGCCCCATCGACAAATACAACTGTTACCTCACCGCTGGTCCGTGGTAGTACTTTGCCACCTACCTGCAGGTCAACAACGGCGTTACCGATTAAGGTTACCGCAGTAGCAGATGTGACGGAAACCGCACAGCTGCCGTCATCTCCCGTGACACAACTGAGTCCAATTGGCTCAGCAGATGTGTTGTTCGCATCCTCAAGGGTGATTGTTACAAGCTCTCCTTCCGCTGGGATTACCCCTTCACCTTCATTTTTTATCACCGTTGTTGTAAGTTCGTAAGTATCTCCGACTTCGGCGAAACCGCTGCTCGCCAGGCTGATTGTCGAGTCGACATAGACCTTGAGCCCGTCGCCGCTGTTGCCGATCTGCCCGTCTGTCTCACGGTACAGATCAATGCCCAGGACTTCTATGGTCACATCAGCATGGGCGTTGATCGTTCCAGCGGTCTCGGAATTGAATGTCGCCCACCATTTCGAACCAAACGATTGACTGTTGTGTATTAACTCTTCGAAAGTCAATGATGGTGTGATTTCCACACCTGTAGAGTGATACAGTTCAACGTTTACTGGAAGCTCGGCTGTTGTCGCGTCGACAAAACCGTTTCCATCACCCTCATCCTTCCATACCTGCACGTAGAAGGTGTGGCTGTCGCCGACCTCGTTTGTGGTCTGCGGGTTGTGCGGGTCGTCCCTGAACAGTTGCCCGTTGTTGGTGTCGACCATCAAGTTGCCTGCATAGTCGAGCGACTGGACGAAGAACGGTGTGTCAGAGTCCAGTCCTGGCATTTCTACAGACCACTCGCCGTTGCCAGGTCCTATGAGGTCTGCACTTATCCAGCGTTGGTTGGTTGCGTCGAGGTACGTCACTAGGACGCGTGCCACACCGCTGGCGTAATCTTCGGTATAGACGGCGAAGCGGACTCCGCTACCGGTATCGATGCCGCGGGCTGAGAGTATTGAAGGCGGCAGGTAATCAGGGTTATCAGGGTCACCGAAAACGGCAGCCAGCTCCATTGATGTATACAGCCGTTCTGTACCAACGGTCTCGCTGAAGAATTGCCCACCGACGATTACAAGCCTCTCCTGGTCGCCGAAGCGGTTTGCTGCCCAGAACTGGTGCGGGAACCAGCCCAACGCGTTGAAGGGTGGTTCAGCTTCACTTGTATCCCAGACCGGGCGGGCGATCGCGGGCGTGAAAGCTAAATCATTGAAACTTGCCCCCAGCAGTAGAGCGCTTCGTAACTGGGCTGTACCATCTGAGCTGCTGACTGTGAACGAACCGCGCGGCTGGATTGGTCGGCCGGGGGAGGCCTGAACTTCGCCATCTAAGGTATAGAATGTTCCAGAATCATCCAGTGTAGTGTCCAAACTAATAACGAAAGGCAATAGTTCGAGATCATCCAGTGGCGGTAATGGTGATCCGGCAATAAAGTTAATGGCCTGGTTATCCGGTTCAGGAGCGGCATAACCCACATCCACTTTGGTCATCGGAAGTCCGTACAGGGTCGTCTCGATCATTGATTTCTCGTCATAAACGCCGAAACCGCTGGCTGAGACGACACCCAGGTACTGCTGCTTGGCTCTGACTAAGGCCTCCCCCAAAGGAATCGGTTCAGCACCCGCCAGGTTTTGGGTCAGGTAGAGATAAAGCTGTTCAGAATTGGTCACCGCGTCATCCATGCCGTAACCGTAACCGGTGTTGGCGATCCAAGCTGCCGCGCCTTTCTCGGCGAACGCCTGCGGGAAATCGGGTGTGGTCGCCTGCGCATCATCCGTAGGATCAATTTGTCGGTCCGGGATGTTGAGTCCGGCATGGCAGCCCATCGAATAGGCAATTTGGTCCTCAACGAGACCAGCCAGCACATCGGTATTTAAGAAATTCACCCCTCCTGCAGCTGGCTGTGCTTGCCACTGTTCGAAGTGGGCGTTAACCGAGACCAATTGAGGTATTTCTGCCAATCTGCCAGTCCAGCCACTGATCAACTGATTGCTGTCCCAATCATCACTGATCAGGTTGCTGGGCATCGCACAGAAACCGTTGAAAGTGCTCTCAATCGCCTGGGCGCTGTCGGTCAGGAAGTCGTAACCTGTCACTAGGCAGTTGTTGACAGTAACCGTATTTTCGGGGAGGTTGAGGTAGTTTGAGATGAGTACATCTATCTGATCTGGTGTCTCCACCAAGCGCCCGCTGGCGTAATCGGGTACGAAGAGCTGGCGGCCACGCCACAGTAGCGGGTCGCGATCGGTATAAAAATCGTCGCTCAGGATAAAGCCGTTATAGAACGTCCAGAATAGCGGCGTATTGATGTCTGTGCCCGTGCGGAAGAGATGCTCCCTCTCATTGGCGATCCGCACTTCATCGGGGACGCGCAATGCCGGGATAATCTCATCTGATCCAGCAATGACTAGGTATTTGAGATCATCGCTCTGGTAGGGACGAATCGATTCGTAGATGGCTTTCGCAACTTCGTTGGCAGCTCCGATATCACAATAGTCTTCATTCCACTCGGCATATGCTGTTGCCACCAGATGATCGCTCTCGACGGGGATGAGCAAACCATTGACGCTGTCGTCATCGGCAAGGGCCGCCAGTGCGCCCATCGCGAGCTCAGCGCCGATTTTACCGAAGGTGGCTTCCAACCGGCTTGGGTTGGTTAGGATCAAGGTCTGGACTGGATTTCCTGCAAGCACGGTTGTACCCGTATAAATATCCGTATTAACCAGGGTGGGCGGATCGCTGTTGACCGGCTGCCAGGTGCAGATTCCTTTTTGCCCTACCACCTTAGCTTCCACACTCAGCGTATAGGGGCGGTCGTCGTAGAATCCTGTCGGGCTGAAGACCAGGACGTAGTACGTCCCGGGCGTATTTACAGCTAATGCAACTGCTTGTTCGTCTTCAATCCCAGGTTGGGCTGAGATAGAGCTGAGCGAGCCGATCGAACTCAGGCTGCCAATCGAGCTCAACGACCCAATCGAGCTCAGACTACCGATTGAACTCAATGACCCAATTGAACTGAGTGAGCCTATGGAGCTGAGCGAGCCGATCGAACTCAGGCTGCCAATCGAGCTAAGGCTGCCGATCGAACTCAAACTGCCGGTTGCATCAACTTCGGCAGTATCCTGGAATTCACTAAACACGTGACCCTCATCGGTTTCCGGTAAGCCGGCATCGGGAGCGGAGAAGACTGCAAAATCGTAATTGACCGGCAGGTTTGACAATGTCACCGTCAGCAGGGAGGTTTCCTCTACCCGTAAGGCGAAAAAGTCCAGGTCGCGTGCATGGCTGATCCAGGAATCATATGATCCAGGAACGATTGGTGTAGCGTCTTCCGGGCGGTCGTTGTACTCGTATGAATCAATCCCAGTGCCGATCGTAATGCGGGCATCGACCCAGGTCATATCGTAGCTCTGAGATGTTCGACTGAGCGTACTGAAATTTGGGATGGGGATCAGTGCGCTGGCTGATATGGCTGCTCCACCGGTAGTTGGTGAGTTAACCGTCAGGGTGCAAGTTCCATCGATACCGGTCTCGCAGTTATTAATAGTACCAGCAAAGACTGCCATCGCGCCGTTATACCCACCCAGAAGCCCATTAACCTTTACACTTTGTAATGGGGTCCACTCTCCAGTGCTCAAGTCCATGATTTCAACCAGGGCCTTAAAGGTGAATTCATCACCGCTCTGATTGATACTCAATTGGTCCACCGGCTCGAGGTCCAATCGTGCATTGCACAACTGGAAATCATGCAGCACAAAATCTTTCAGTTCGCTGTTAAAGGAGGAAGATGAGCGGGTCTTCGCCTGTACGGTACTGAAGCAAGGGGTTTTTCCACCCAGCAATTGGGTAATGTTAACGCCTACTTCAGTGAACGCATTCGGATCTAACGCATTGATGACAAGGCCGCGGCGGTTATAGCTCTCCCAACCTCCGTTATCAATAGCATCTCCATTGTTAAATGCGCACGCGGTGTCTTCCGCATTGCAGCCTTCACCAATTTCAGGATTTGTGGTCAATACCCATTCGTTCCCATCCCAGTAGCGGACTTCGAAAAAACCCAACGCACCACCTTTTTCGAAGTCCATCACGATCAAGATATCATCTTCGGTTTTCTGTCCGCTAAATGCGCAGGGTTCATTAATGCATGGAGGTTGGTTACTTGGTGGGTTGATGAGCTTGATCAGGTCCTGGTTGATTTCAATGTCAATATGGCTTGCGCCACTCGGATCTAATCTTTCTAACCCCGCGTAAAGGATCAGATCGCCAGTATCATTGAGGGTTGTGTAGAAGTAGACATTCGACAGATCGTCCTTTACCGGTGCACTAGCTGATCCCCAGCCCCAAACAGAAATTGGGTCGTTGTTTTTGTTGGAGCTGACAAAGGCGGTCTGCTCGCTGAAGCCTTTAATCGACATGCCGTCGCGAATGAACTCAGCGGTGTAATCGCTGAAGGCGGGGGTTTTAACGTTGCCATCCAGGTCAAAGATATCGGCCCAATCAGGTGCATCGACCCCGAGATAACCTGTGATATTGGCAGATCCAGGATCACTATCTGCATTCCCCAGCTCGAATAGACCTTCCGAATGCACGGCGTTAACGATAGTCAAGGGGAGGATCGCGAGTAATGCTAGAACTAGAATCCCAAATACACAGGTTCTTATTCGAGTAACGCTTGAGTGTTGGAAAAGTAAGGATTGTATGCGATTCCTATTGTGAGTGAAATCACGTTGCTCTGATCTGGTTTGCTTCACCTTCGTCATGACACTCTCCTTTGGGGTACCGCTGTATTGATGTTCAATCTCAGATTATGATGAATGCTCACCGAAGTCATTCATCAAGTGCCTCATATTTCTTCCCAATCGCTTTCCTGCCCAAGCTCTATGACGATCACTTTGCCAGTTTTGTTAACGGCAAAGAAAGTCCATTTTGCTAAGCGAATTCAAATGAGCATTTAAAGCTGTAACTCTTCTTTGTTTTATCTACTAAATTTGGTGATTGACTGAGGGGCGCTTCATCACCAGGATTAGGTTAACGCTCAGCTTGTTGCTGTACATGTCATTTGGAGGCGGCTGCGGTTTGAAAAATTGCTAGATACCTCCGGTTGTCTAAACATTATATAGCAAAATTCATGAAATTTCACGAGATTGTAAGGTTTGCTGGATGCGGTTAATCCGCAATATGGAAGGATCAATGGAGGCGGCGGGTCAATCATAATATATGAAATGAGAAAAGGTGGAACGGAGACTTCCGAGTTTAAGTACTTTTGGGTTTTAGGGCGCTAGTCTTTTCCCGAAAAGGCGCTCGTACCCATCATATGCCACCAGTGGGATGAGCTCGAATGTCACCAACCCGGCTTCAACCAGCGGCAGCGTATTTACGACTGTTTGGGCTGCATTTTCATTGGGGCATTCAAGTATCAGGACAGCTTCGTGGCGGTTCGCCCGGAAGTATATCTCGCGAATCACACCCTGCTTGTGCAGCTGCCAGATGCGTTGAGCCTCGTCATGCAGATGAGGTTGGAAATCATCCGCTGAAAATCCCGTGATTTCATTTTCTATGGCTAGTATTTTCATCGCAGTGTATTCTTGATTAGGTGTTTATCTGCTCGGAAATGAGAGACCGAACCTTTCTCCGAATAGCAGTACACCTAGGATGATCAAGTTGATAAAAAAGCCATATTGCGAGTCTGGATATCCCAAGATGCATAACACAAGCGAGTACAGTGTAACCGCTATGAGCAAGGTAAACCACCAGGGCAACACCATCCATAGACCAATTCCGGCAATCACAAAGCCAATGGCACCAACAATCCAAAGTAACCCGACGAGGCGTATCCCTGTTTCCCCTAGGTCGATCTTTCCTGCAAGAATCGTTGTCCCGTACCTGAAGCTATCGATTTTTACTAATCCCCAAGGGACGAGGAAACCGATCAGGTGAATCAAACCATGCAGGATTAGGAAAATTGCTGCGATTATTCTGATCATTGTATACCCTCCAAAACGGATTTCTACGGAGTATCAAATCTCCGGGATGGCTAGTTGCGATCTCGAATTCATAGACCAAGAATTGGCATATTGCGCAGACTGATTTTTCGCTGAATCAACATTGATGGATCTTAGTCAACCGAGAGCCGCATAGTAGGAACAATGCGCTAATATCAAGTCCCACACCACTCCTTCGATCCTTTCTTCTCAGTCTCACCGGCATATCGGTCGTTGTGACCTTAAAACGGCCAGAAGATTGGTAAGAAAATCATCGAGACGATGAAAAGAGCGATAGTCAGCAGTATGCCCACACGTGGGTAATCAAAGAAGCGGTAGCCGCCTGGTCCAAAGACCAGCACATTTGCTTTGTGTCCCACCGGTGAAAGGAAACTTGTCGCTGCACCGATTACTACCGCCATCGTGAACGTCAGGTGGTTAGCCCCTAAACCTAGTGCTGTGTCTATCGCTATGGGAACCATGAGGACAACTGCAGCCGCATTTGACATCGGTTGGGTGATCAGTGCTGAGAGCAGGTAGATCCCAGCCAATAATCCGAGTGGTCCGAAACTGCCAAGCGCACCCAGTAATAAATCTGCCAGGTAGCGGGCAGTGCCGGTGTTTTCCATCGCGAAGCCCAAAGATAACATTCCACCAACCAAGAAGACCGTACGCCAGTCGATGCTATCATATGCTTCGTCCATAGACAGACAGCCGGTCAGGACCATCAAGACCGAACCAGTAACCATGGCAGTTGCAATACCTAGATTGGTGATCATCGCCAGTAAGATAACCAGCAACATGATTCCCGCTGCCACCGGAGCTTTTGCCCTGCGGTTGCGCTCGATATCTAGAGGTTCGAGCACTAAAAACTCATTCCCATCCCGGAGCGCTTTCACCCGGCTTGGGGGTCCCTGAAGGAGCAAAGCATCACCGAAGTCAAGTGGTATATCTCGCAAATGATCGGTGATGATATCACCTCTTCGCCCGATGGCCAGCGCAGTGAAACCAAACCGGTCCCTGAAGCTGATATCATTCAGCGTGCAGCCAACAATAGTTGAGCGGGGAGCTAGCGTGACCTCAAAGATGTGCGAATGCTGTGTATCTAGGTCTGTCAGCTGGTATTCGTGATCAGTATGTATTCGTAATCCGAGTGCTTCCTGGGCATCTAGCAAGTTTTGGGCAGAACCTTCAACGATCAAATGATCGTTCTCATCGATAACAATATCACGGTGAATAGATGCCATGGGCTTGTCATCCCGGATAATGGATAACACCATCAGGTCGTACGCTGAGCCCAGATTTGACTCGACCAGATTTCTTCCGATTAAGGGGCTTGCCGAAGTAACCTGTACATCACTCATATACTCACGCAGTTGCGAAGAGACTAGCGCATCATCCGCAGTTTCATGTACGGGGAGCAGATGCCGCCCGACGAAAACCATGTAAATGATCCCGGTACCGAGGACAAGCGCACCCATCGGTGTGATATCAAAAAACCCAAAGCTCGGTAAGCCGCGGGCGACTAGAATGCCCTGTGCGAGTATATTTGCTGGCGTACCAATTAAGGTCATTTTCCCGCCCAACAGCGATGAAAAAGCCAGCGGTATAAGCAGTTTGGAAACTGGTATTCTTGTTTTTTTGGATATCCCGATGACCGCTGGCATTAAGACTGCTACCGCACCGACGTTGTTCATGAAAGCCGACATGATCCCACAGGTCAGCATGATAACGAAAATTAACCGCGCCTCACTATTACCTGAAAGACGTAATATCACGGAACCCAATTTATCTGCAACACCTGTTTTGAACAGTCCCCCTGAAACAATATAAACAGCCCAAATAGTGATAACTGCCGGGTTTGCGAAGCCTAGGAATACTTCCTCTTTGGAAACCAACCCGGTGATTGATACTGCCAACAAGACCAGCAGGGCAATCAGATCGACGCGCAGTCGTTCGGTTGCGAACAAAATGATCGCTATTAGGATGATGCCAAGAGTAAGCGCGATCTCAGGCGTCATATTCAAAACCTCTCACCAGCTGGATATTCTTCTTGTTTGGAGTTGGAATCTGTGGCAGAAGAGTTTTTTGCCGCAAGGAAAGTCCACGAAGCCTGTAAAAGAGGGATAAGTCGCTTGATCCTGCGTCTGGACAAATGCATATCCAATAATCCAAGGTGTTTGTATTGTTGCTGCAAATGTGATCGCTGCCAGGAAATTTTTCCCATTATACTTGAGAGCTTGATAAAATCAACCAAGAATTGAGTAGCTCAAGTGATCTGCATCCAAGACATCGTAATCTCATAAAATTCTTGGATCAGCAATTGTCAGTGATTGTGCTGTTGATCCAGGCTCGTTTCAATGATGGCATCAAGATCATGCTCTTGATCTGATGGAAATGACTGCTAGTTCATAGATTTTGTGCTATAAATTGGAGGGGTATTCAATCCCGCCCCTACAGAATAATAAGACGCTAGAACGTTGCAATTCCTTTATAACCCTGACTTCTTATGGAGCCCGACCGATGAGTAAACATCGCACCATCTTTGTCGAACGTGAAGAAGCCCCAACATACCTGCTGCTGTCATTGATATCCTTCGGCGCTACGGTTGTTGCCGTACGTTTATTCCTCCAGCTTACCGGGTATCCACAGCTTGGTGGTGGAACGCTGCACATTGCCCATCTGCTGTGGGGCGGATTGGCTTTATTTGTGGCGGTGCTGCTGGTGCTCATCTGGGACAATCCAGGGGCTATGAGCAGCGCGGCGGTCCTCAGCGGTGTTGGCATAGGTTTATTCATTGATGAGGTCGGTAAATTTATCACCAGCAGTAATGACTACTTCTACCCTCCAGCAGCACCGATTATCTACGGGTTTTTCTTACTCACTGTGCTCATATACCTACTCGTCCGGCAACCAGATTCAGATCACCCCCGGCGGGCGATCCTGCAAGCACTCGAAGATTTACAGGATGCATTCTACGGGTCGTTCAAGGATGAAGATGTCACGAATTTGCAGAATAAGCTTGACCTTGCCCTACAAACTGAGCGATCCGCAATATCTAATCTGGCAGTGATGCTCAATGAGTACATCCAACAAGGGAATATCCCCATCGTAGAGGATAACCCAAGCTATGCGAGACAGGTAGCAAGAAAGCTCTCTGGTTGGGCACACCGGTTGGACCGTCATTGGCACCGGTTGCTGATCTTAATGGGTTTGATCATTATTGCTATGGGGGCAATGCTGGCGTTTTCCGGTTTGTTGTTGGTGAGCATCTTCCCTGAGAATCTTTCTGGGACTATGCTTGCGGATCTAGCCGCGGAAGCGGTAAAAACTGATGTGGGTAGTCTTTTTGGGGGGTATCTGCGGGTGGTACTGGGAGCCGTTATCGGGGGGATCTCAATCGCCAGTATCTATTTTTTCCTGCGGGGAAACGAACGCCGCGGTGTGGCTTCTGCTCTCGTAACCGCAATCCTGTCCTTGACAGCATTACAGTTAATCACATTTTACCTGGACCAGTTCACTGCGATCCTGCCTGCTCTCTTCCAACTTGGTTTTCTACTGCTCATTCTAGCTTACCGGCGTTGGTATCTTACCGATACACCAGCCTGATCAGCAGGAAAATAACTTGGTTGGACACCCATATTGCTAAGCACCCTCTGGAAGGCCAAGCCCACTCGAAAGGTGTGAAAACTCCGCTGCATGTTAAATCAATGAACATGGATTGGGACTGTGGAAAAAGGATACTGAGACTTAATGTCCCTTTCACCTAAGGTGATCAGGTGAAGTTGCTGAAGATCAGCGCAGCCGACTATTCGCATCTGAAATCGATCATCGAATGTCGTTCTTATCATTCAACTCACTTTGTTCAATATCAGGTGCGGGTTCGCCAGCGCTCGAGGCCGGGTTCGGGATCCTTATACCAGGCTGCTATCATTTGAGGGCCTTCACTGAGTTCAGCACT
>JBFENN010000109.1:0-10014 GCA_041551115.1 Anaerolineales bacterium | reverse complement strand
TTACTATGGTTTGGTCACGGACCTGCGCTTAGGAGCTACGGATATACGCTTCGCCGATGAACAGAGCAACACCCGTTTACCATCCGAACTCTCCAAACTACTCCACGGCAATACCTTGTACACAACCCTCGAAGTGCTGCCGGCCCTGATGCTTGAGCGCGGACCCGAACTCGATTCTCCTGATTATCCCGCCTGGAGGCAAGCGATAGATAGCGGTCTGAAGGAGGAGCCAAGGCCTTTACCCGTCAAAACCATCCCCCCTCACCACGCAAGCGTTCGCATTGCAGGTGCTCATGACATTGCCGGAATATTTGGTGATGTAGAAAAGAAGTCCAATTTCGTGATTGGTTACACGCGGGAACAAGAGCACCCGGTCTGTCTGAACTTGGATAGATTCGTGCAGCGATCCGCAGGTATATTTGGTGCGACCGGCACAGGAAAATCATTCTTAACGCGTATCTTACTCGCAGGGATGATCCATTACGATCAGGCATCTTTGTTGGTGTTTGATATGCACAATGAGTACGGTCTGGATGATACGGCTTCCGACACAGGCGAAGCGATCACTGGATTGCGGACGAAATTTCCCAGCAGCGTAAGGGTTGTTGGCCTTGGAAAAAGTGCCCTCATTCGCGGCGACACACCAGACTTTAACCTCGAGTTCGCGTACGATGACATCCAACCGCAAGATATCGAGTTGCTAACTAAAGAACTCAACCTGAAAGAGACCACTCCTACAACCATGGATGCCTTACTGACCACATTTGGTCCAAGGTCTTGGTTCAATGAGTTTAAAAGGATGAAGGCTGGAGCGAGCCTTGAAGATGATAGTGGTAAGAAACAACCTGCTCCTGGGAGTGTAGCCTCATGGGCAAATAGATCTGGTGTAAATGTAATGGCGGCGGAAGGTTTACACAGCAAACTGCGCCGGGTTTTTTCCCTCCCTTATTTGGTTGATAACCCCGCTGCGGACAGTTTGGGAGAAATTATTAAAGCGCTGGAAGCTGGGCAGCATATCGTACTCTCCTTCGGGAAGCATGAGAGCGATTTGGATTACCTTTTGGTCAGCAACCTGCTGACCCGGAAGATTCGCCAACGTTGGGAAGGGAAAACAAACGCGTTCCGATCCTCAGGAGCTAACGAACCCCGGTCGCTGGTGCTCGTTGTAGAAGAAGCTCACAAATTGCTCAACCGAGAGATGGCTGCTCAAACCTCGTTCAGCACCATTGCCCGAGAACTACGTAAATATTATGTCACCTTGCTTATCGTCGACCAACGCCCATCACAAATTTATGATGAAGTGATGTCCCAGCTGGGGACGCGTATTTCCGGTTGGTTAGGTGATGACGATGACATCCGGGCGGTATTATCCGGGTTAGCCGGACGGGAGGCACTGCGGGGGATGCTAGCACGATTACAACCCAAAGAAGAAGTGTTGATGTTAGGCTGGGGAGTTCCTATGCCATTGCCGATCCGGTCAAGACGATATACCCCCCGCTTTTGGGAAGAACTTTTGGGGAAACCAAACACCACACGTGGAGAAAAGCAGATATTGCGTGAGCTAGGATTTTGAGATCTATGCTGGTGCGAGAGATTGATGCAGACGAGCAAAAAGAGTAGCTCCGCACCCGGAAAATCCTCTGACCGCAGCATAATAATAAAGAGCACATAAACAAGATGGTAGGTAGTATCCAAGACCCTGCTTGCCAGGTATTATTCCTAAATTGGATGAATGGCAAATGTGATGGACTTCTCGAATTCGCCACACGTTCTTACGCCGAGGACTGCTATAGCAGTTTGGTTGGTCATATCGAGGGCTAGTATATATATGTAGATAAAGGCATTCACCAGCACGGATGCAGCGCCTAGCTCTTTCAAGCATGAGAGAATTGGGCCCGCCGTGGTGGCTGTATTGAGATAGCTGATTGTGATCATGGCATCTTCATCAACAACATCACCCACTGTGTGCTCAGTTATTAGGAAACTTATCGCTTATTCCATTTTTACAAAGATTTATAATGGAGTAAGCTTGTGGAGTAAAGCTGTTCGATGGAATTTAAGCAACTACGAATAGGCGGCATGATACCAGTATTGGGTTTGGGTACCTGGACGATCGGTGGTGGTATGTCGCCGAATCACGCCAAGGATAAACATTACCTTGAGATCATCCGTTATGCTGTTGGCCTCGGCTACAATCATATCGACACTGCTGAAATGTACGGAGGGGGACACACCGAAGAGCTGGTAGGCATGGCATTGAAGGGCTTCCCCCGCGACGAGTTGTTCATTACAACAAAGGTATGGCATACCCATCTGCAAAAAGGACAGGTGGTCAATGCTTTAGATGGTAGCTTGAAGCGCTTGAAGATGGATTACGTTGACCTATATCTAATCCATTGGCCCAGCAACCTGGTTGCACTGGAGGAGACTTTTGAGGATCTGAATAAACTCGTCGGACTTGGTAAAATACGCCATTTGGGTGTCAGTAATTTCAATCTTGAGCAAATGCAGCAAGCCCAGGAAGTATCAGCTACACCGATCGTTACCAATCAAGTGCCCTACAACCTCACCAACCGGCGCTACCAGGAAAATGGTGTATTGGAATACTGCCAACACGCGGGCATCCTGCTAACAGCATATACACCGTTCGATCGGGGTACCGTCTTTAAGCACAAAACGGTGCAGAAATTTGCCCAGAAGTACGGCGCCACACCTGCTCAAATTGGTCTTTACTGGTTGATACAGCAGCCGAGTGTGATCACGATCCCCATGTCAGCAAACAAAAACCATCTAGCAGCGAATCTGGACGCAGTAAATCTGCAGATTACACCAGGAGACCTGAAAGAATTAGATCAATTGAGGTAGCTCCAGGAGGTGCTATGATCCAGAAGTATCTAACGAATTCGGTTGAAGATTTCATCACCTTAACATATAGCTGCGATCAGGTGGATTTAGAGCGAGAATGGACATGGGGTGATTACTCCGAAGGAGTACGCTTCAGCTTCTTCCGGGTATACGAGGAACTGCGGATGTTAGCTGCACGATTAGGTTCACGTAGAGCCGCTTCTGAAAGCCGACTCTCTACAGCACAGAATATCCTTGCCCAGCACCACGCAGCATTCTGTGATCTAAAAGCCGTTGTCCTAGGTATTAGTGATGAAGCTGGAAAGACTGTGCCATCTGAAGGCGAATGGTCGCTTCGCGAAGTGCTAGTCCACATCATCGATGCCGAACGAACTTTTTTTGCCATCAACTTGGACGCGCTGCGGTTTGTGCGAGCGCAGGGTGGAACACCGCCTGAAATGTCTGATGAAGCCTGGGAAGCGTTCTGGGTAGGGGATAATTTCACGGAGATGAAATCTAGCGGACCGGTTAGTGCCCTGATCGCATATTATGAAAATCTGCACAGCAGGGTCATCAAACAATTCACCAATATAAGCGATACAGAACTCCATACACCGGTCATCTTCTGGGAGAGTAATGCGATGCCGCTTGAGTTCCGCTTGCACCGCTTCGATGCACACTTACGCCAGCATACAATCCAGGCAGAGAAAACTATCCTTGCTATGATAGGACCACCAAGCGAAGCAAGACGGTTGGTACGTATCATATATGCCGCATTTGCAGAAGTTGAAGGAGTTTTGTTTGGCTTGGAAAGCTTCGCTGATGCAGATCAGTTATCCGTTGCCAATCGAATATCAAGCTACAAGGAAAGGATTGAGGAAGTATTATCAGTGTGAGACCTTATCCAAACCAGGGAATGTTTTTATGACCAAATATACTATACAGCCCATAAGTGCTGAGATAGCACGACCCCTGCGTAGAAAAATCCTGCGACCAAACCTGCCATTAGAAACAATCATTTATCCGGGTGATGATGCTGACGATACATTCCACGCCGGAGCTTTCGTAAATAGTGTATTGGTTGGAGTCTGCACTGTCCTCCAGGAAGCACAAATCGGGATTAGTGATAGCGGTGCCTGGCGCCTAAGGGGCGTGGCGGTAGATCCACAGCAACGCGGTAAGGGTATTGGACGAGTGTTAATAGAATCCTGTATCACCCATGCGGAAGCCTGTGGAGCTAGATATGTGTGGGCAAACGGCCGATCAACGGCTTTACCAGTCTATCAAGCTTTGGGGTTTACAGTAGATGGGGACGAGTATGTGACCGATACCGGACCGCACTACTATGTGCAGCGAGTATTGCCGAAACAATCAGTTTAAAGTGACAAACAACCACTACGATTGTAAGGAGAAGATACGATGACTAGCCTCGTTGGTAAGATTTCTATCGTCACCGGTGGGGGCAGTGGCATTGGGCGGGGGATTGCGCTTGCCTTGGCTGATGAAGGGAGCAAAATCGTGTTGTGCGGGCGGCGTCAAGACAAAGTGGTCAAGTCGATTGAATTGATCAAAGAAGCTGGAGGAGATGGAATCGGGATACCGACAGATGTCTCGCAGGCGCTGGATGTCGACCGGTTGATAAAAACGACACTTGAAACTTACGGACGCGTTGACATCTTGGTCAATAATGCTGGTATTGGCGGAGGTGGTCCGATCCACGATCACGATTTGGCAGCTTGGCACCGGATTATGGACGTGAACCTATGCGGTGCGTTCCTGATGGCCCGGGCAGTATTACCAATAATGCGTACCCAGCAAGAGGGGCACATTATCAATATCAGTTCAGAATCTGGCTTGAATCACTATCTTGGGGATGGGGCATATGGCGTCTCCAAACACGCCATGAATGCACTTGGAGAGTATATTCAAAGAGAAAACCAAACCAAGAACATACGCGTCAATACAATTTGCCCCGGAATGGTGGTAAGCGAAATGACTGAAAACAGCCCCGGGTTGGATCTCGAAAAATGTTTGTATCCAGAGGATATTGCTGAGCTTGTCATCTGGTTGTTAACCCGGCGCCGGAATATCAAAATCGGGACACCCATCCTGATCCAAACCATGGTAAACCCATGGGAATGACTCGCTTCATCGCTGAGATAAGCTCCCACTAGACTATCAGGTATAATTTATCCCCTTATGAAACATGCCTATTACACTGCTGACAACCTGCGGGATAAAGCCCGGGGACTTTTCACGACATATACCGCCAATCAACCCAATCGATCATATTTTGTACCTATCAAATCTGCTCTGCTCGTGCTGGACATGCAGAGCTACTTTCTCGATTCGGCATCCCATGCATTCGTACCTTCCGCCCCAGCAATCATCCCAGTGATCCATACACTGATTGACAGCTATAAGCAAAAATTTCTTCCAGTGATATTTACCCGCCACATCAATACACCTAATAATGCCGGGTTGATGGCAAAATGGTGGCGCGATATGATCCAAGCAGACAAACCACACAGCGAAATCATACCAGAGCTTGATACTTCTGATGCTACTGTGATCTTAAAAAACCAGTATGATGCATTTTACGGGACTGCGCTCCAGGAACTGCTTGACCAATTTGAAGTAGAGCAATTGGTGATCTGCGGAGTATTGACGCATTTATGTTGTGAGACAACCGCTCGCGCGGCTTTTATGCGCGGCTATGAAGTCTTCTTTTCCATTGACGGTACGGCAACCTATAACGAAGAATACCAGCGAGCGACATTGTTGAACCTATCGCACGGTTTCGCGACATTAATTCTCGCACAAGATATCAAAGATGAAGTTTCAAAACCAAATGCAGAGTAGTCTGGTTGCAGTCATTGGTGCAGGACCAGCTGGAATAGCCACAGCCATCCAGTTGAAACGGTATGGTATTGAAACTTTGGTGTTTGAAAGGCGGAGGCTCGGCGGCTTGCTCTATAATGCTAACTTGGTCGAGAATTATCCAGGCTTCCCAGGTGGTATTCCAGGATTTGAACTGGTTAAACTCTTCGAGAAGCATGCCAACCATTCAAAGGTAAAAGTCAGCTATGAAGATGTGACAGACCTTGCCCGGGTTGGCAGCTACTTCCAAATGAAAACATCAAAAGGAGAATACCGCACTGAGTATGTGGTTATCGCCTCTGGAACAAACCCTGTCACTTTTACGAATGTCTCGATTGACAGGAATGTAATAGAAAGAGTCTTCTACGATGTGCATGCTTTAGCAGTCGTTGAGAATCAAACCATCATAATCGCCGGCTCGGGAGATGCAGCCTTCGATTATGCCCTTAATCTAAGCAGACGCAATCGGGTTATTATCTGTATGCGCGGAAACATAACAAAATGTTTACCATTGCTTAAGGAGAGAGCATTTCTTTCGCCTGCTATCACAATCAACTATAATACGACAGTGCAGGCGGTGAGGGGAACCTCAATCGGAGCTCTCAAGATCGAATGTGTAACACCGTCTGGTAGGGAGCAATTATCTGGCGATTACCTAATAGGTGCACTCGGCAGAACACCGAATCTCGGATTTGTACAGCCATCCATCATGGATGGCCTCAGCCAGCTAGAACCACATGGACAACTGTACTTAATCGGTGATGTTACAAACGGTATCTACCGCCAAACAGGAATCGCAGTCGGACAAGGGATCCAATGTGCTATGAGAATTTATCGGTTGTTTGAGGAGAAACAGTAATGGATGTTGTTGCTTATACTGGTGACAAGGATATTGCGATGGTATACATCGTTGAGATGGGGAAGGATAGACTAGTGGAATGCGTTGAAGCCGTCCAACCACCAATTCCGCGCGACAAGAAGTGGGTGTTGCTTATTTCGACCATGTATGGCTGCCCAGTGGGCTGCAAGATGTGTGATGCAGGCGGCTTCTACCATGGCAAGCTGACAAAAGAGGAGATCTTTTCGCAAATCAATTTTCTCGTACAAAAACGATATCCAGATGGGCAAATCCCGTCCGCCCAGTTCAAGATTCAATTTGCACGCATGGGGGAGCCTGCACTTAATGATAGTGTGCTAGAAGTCTTAGCTGAATTACCATCACGCTATCAAGCTCCTGGATTGATGCCATCCTTCTCAACGGTGGCACCGTTCGGCAGGGATGGATTCTTCCACCGGCTACGTGAAATCAAAAACGAATTCTATCGAAATGGCCAATTCCAATTCCAATTTTCTATCCACACCACAGATGAGAAGCTTCGAGATGAAATCGTACCGGTAAAGAAGTGGGATTTTGCAGAGATGGCGGCTTATGGCGAACGATTTTTTGCCCCCGGCGATCGCAAAATCACTTTGAATTTTGCCCTAGCCCAAGAAAATCCTGTTGATCCGGTCCTGCTGAAAGAATACTTCAATCCCAATAAGTTCCTAATCAAGATTACACCCTTGAACCCAACTTATCGAGCCAGGGAAAACCAGCTAACCACCTATTTAAATCCGAATCTGATCCAAGAGAAATCCGAACTTATCAATGAACTAAAATCAGCTGGCTACCAGGTGATCATAAGCATTGGAGAGCCCGAGGAAAATTTGATCGGCAGTAATTGTGGGCAGTACGTCAGACGCCACATGGCTGAGGAAACACCGATCCCGGATGGATACACATACCAATTGCTGCAATAAAATAATTAGTACTCCTCGAACCACACCCAAACATCAATTTACAAGCTAGTAGAATTAATTGTAAAGGTGGTTCAAGCATATGAAACTTGCGACACTTTGCTATGTCAAGCAAGGAACACAAACATTAATGATCCATCGTGTAAAAAAAGAAAAAGACATGCATGCAGGCAAGTGGAACGGTCTGGGCGGCAAATTTGAGGCAGGTGAGACTCCCGAAGAATGTGCCATCCGAGAAATACTAGAGGAATCGGGATTGTCTGCTAAGAATCTCAACCTAAAAGGTTTTCTAACTTTCCCCGCCTTTGCAAATGAAGAAGACTGGTATGCATTCGTTTTCGTTGTGGATCAATTTGAGGGAGAGCTAATCGATTCTCCAGAAGGGCAATTGGAGTGGATCGATACTGACAAATTGCTCGAGTTGAATCTTTGGGAAGGTGACCGGATCTTCTTGCCATGGCTCGAAAAGCCGGGGTTCTTTTCTGGAAAATTCATCTATGAAGATGGCAAGCTTCAAAGCAATCAGGTCGTGATCTACCAGCACACCAACCAGTCAGGTGACATACCTCGTGTTGATAACAACGCGACATTTTAGGGCGCTGCTGCAGTGCGACCTTCTTGACGTAGGGGCTGGTAACCCATATCACTGTTTGTACTCTTTATAAATGCCCAATACGATATCTGCGTAGTAGTGCCCCACTTGCCCTGGACCATAAGCCTTCAATGCATCACGCGTATTTCCTTCGCGATTAATTAAACCCGCTAGCATACGGGTACCGTACTTAATGTTGTATTCTGGGTCCTGCAGTTCTTCGATCGATGGCCGGTTGGTGAAGCATGGCCCATTTGCACAAATAAAACCAGCAGCAATCCCATCCCTGGGCATTACCTGCATCAAACCCACCGCCCCACTCTTGGAATAAGCTTGTGGTTTTCCACCACTTTCTTGCCAAATAATCGCTGCGACCAGATCAGGATTGATATCGTGCTTATCGGCATAATGGGTGATCAGATCGCACCACTGCAGTATCTTCTCTGGAAAGCGATCGCTTACCGCGCATTCAAGGAGATTATTGACAGCTTCGGACTCATTCACGGATCCTAAGACCGGTTCCTGTCCCGCTGCATGAGCAACCATCTCTATATTGCCAGATGGGAAAATAAGCTTAACAAAAATAACTAAGACACAACTTCCCAGAATTGCTCCAACTAATACAAGACCCGGACCGTATTTCATCCTACCTCCTGCAAAATTTGAGATTAGTTTCTGTGCTATAATAGAACAAGCTTTCTATTTTGTCAGTATCAACAGTTGCCTCTTGACAAATTAGAACATGTGTTCTATATTGTATATAAGTTTGTTCGTTCTGTCAATATGAGCACACCTCGCCTTTCAAATCTAGCAATTGAGGCAAGGCTACTAATACAGGAGGCTTGAAATGAATACAGCAATCACCCGTAAGCCCAATTTTGGCAACTTGAAAGTTCATTTTCGTATCACCCGCGGTATTGCTTTTGGAATGATTATCCTGGCAGCATTACTTGCTTTTGAACTTTTTAATTTCAGCACAACAGAGTTCGCACTCGGCGATCTGTTGGGAGATTTATCCTTTGTCGGTGTCCGCTGGGCTACCATCTTAGCTATCGCCTTTTGCGGTATAGACTTTGCTGGTATCGCCCGTCTTTTCACACCGGAAGAGGGTGGAAACGAAATAAAAGAGGTCTGGTATCTGTTTGGTGCCTGGCTTTTAGCCGCTACTATGAATGCCATGCTAACATGGTGGGGTGTATCAATAGCTATACTCAACCATAACTCTCTTGGCGACGGCGTAATGGCAAGGGATACCATGCTTCGTGCGGTGCCAATTTTCGTGGCTATCATGGTATGGTTGATCCGGGTGCTTATCATCGGAACATTTTCTGTTGCAGGCGTAAGATTATTTAGTCAAGCAGAGAGGGCAAACCACCAATATCCAAGTAACAAGAATTCACCACCTACAATGCAGCGGAACAGTCCTATCTCTAAACGGACTGCCTACCGACCAGCACCAAAACCATCAACAAAACCAGAGCCGGTGTTCACCGCACCTGAGCCTACCTACCACCCTGCATCGATGAAAAGTAGAAATGGCAGCTCAGACCGGGCGGGGATCGGCCGGTGATTGGAGACGTTCCTAAATAGAGTACTTAGGCTAAATAACTGCTCTGGCTACTTGCTACACAAACAGGCTCTCCTCAGTGAGAGGAGAGCCTGTTTGTGAATACCAAGTATAAATGATCGTTAGCCTGCCAATGATACTTCTTTACAATCTCCTTTAGCGAGAGGCAGCCGTGCGCAGAATGTGGTTCCTATGCTGCCAGTTGAAGTCACTTCAATCAAACCACCATGATTCCGTACAATCCAGTACGCAATTGATAATCCCAAGCCATATCCTTTACCGTCTTTCTGCCGTGTCCGAGATTTCTCGCCGCGGTAAAATCTCTCAAAGATAT
>JBFENN010000108.1:0-10065 GCA_041551115.1 Anaerolineales bacterium | reverse complement strand
TTGTAATGATTCTCATCCGCAACCCCAAGAGCTTTCACCGGGACACTTGGTCAGTTGCCACCTCGCGATCAAGCATTAAGATGACGAGCAAACCCATTCTCCAGGTCGATTCACTTTTCAAATACTTCCCGGTAGCACGCACCATCCACGAACGTTTATTGCGCAAACCAAATAAGGTAGTTCATGCGGTTGATGGGGTAAGTTTTACCGTCCAGCATGGTGAAATTCTAGCAATTGTTGGTGAATCTGGATCTGGAAAGACCACAGTCGGCATGAACGTGCTCGGGTTGCAAATGCCAACCAAGGGAAAAATCCTCTTTGATGACTATAATGTCGCCGATTGGACGAGAGGGAAGCTACTACCCAAAAGCGACTCCATTGGTAACATCGGATCAATGTCCCGTCGCCAACAAATACTTAACCTTCGCCGGCGGGCACAGATGATTTTCCAGGACCCTTATGAATCGCTAAATCCCCGCCATACAATTTATGAAATCGTCAACGAACCACTTGTCATCCATAATCTCGCGCGTTCCGAGGAAGAGAAGCGTGCGAGAGTGCGTATTTCGCTGGAGGCCAGCGGATTGGCTCCGGCGGAACACTTCTGGGATCGCTACCCGGATGAAATCTCCGGCGGACAACGCCAGCGGGTTGTGATCGCCGGGGCTCTGGTACTAGAACCAGAACTAATTGTGGCGGACGAACCTGTTTCGATGTTGGATGTTTCCATTCGAGCCGAAATATTAAGCCTTCTGCAAACCCTACGCCTGCAGCAAAACATCACGATTTTGTATACCACTCATGATCTGGCGACGGCGGGGTATTTCACAGATCGCATGGCGGTCATGTATCTGGGGCGCATCGTTGAGCTCGGTCCGACGCGAGCGGTGTTAAGCCAGCCCAGACATCCCTACACACAGTCTTTGGTCTCAGTTGCTCCTGTGCCAAACCCACGCCGCCGTCGCAAACGGATAATCTTAAAAGGTGAGGTTCCAAATCCAATCGATTTACCTTCAGGCTGTCGTTTCAACCCGCGTTGTCCAGTCGCGAAGCCAGAGTGTAAAGTTATCGATCCACCATATATATCTGTCCAGCCAGATCACCAGGTGGCCTGTTTGCTTGTTGGCAGTTGAATCTCGGAACAAACCATAACTGCCCTGATGCGAGTGGAGCGTTGGTGCAGCCATGTATTGGAGGACATCAATGTCGTCTTTTCAATTCCTGGAAGCGATCCTTTCATTGCCAGATATCTATGATGAATACCTGCCAAGAGTATCACCGGATGGTCGTTGGGTTGCCTGGACCTGGTCTCGAATTAACCCAGCAGCTGATGTATACACCGCTCCGACGGATGGTTCATCTCCACCGATTCGTCTGACAGCGACAACGGAAAACACTTGGTTTTCCTACTGGTTGCCTGACAGCAGCGGGGTATTGGTAGAGCAAGATAAGGATGGCAATGAGCGCGTGCAGGTGTTCCGCGTCGATCTAGAACAGCCGTTGAAGATGATCCCGCTGACTGAGCCCGACCCAAATTATTACATAAGCAGTCCCCGCCTGCATCCGAATAGACATTGGTTGGTCTACGGGGCAAACGTTGAAGCGACGACAGATAAAGAGATCGAACAGACCTGGATCTACCGCCATGACCTGCTTTCAGGAGAGCGAATTCCGCTCGCCAAGCCGTTAAAAGCGGGGTCTGCAATGCCTGAAATGAGTCCCAAAGGCTCGCATATCCTCTACTCGCGCAACGACTTACATCCAGCGGGTCGCCAGGTCTGGTTGGTGGATATCGAAGGGAAAGATGACCACGAACTGCTGAACGTCGGAGCGGATAAAAAAGTTTACGCCCATTGGCTGCCGGATGGGCAGGGCGCAGTTGTACTTGCTGAAACTGATACACATAAACGCGTGGGTGTGTGGGAACTGAACAGTGACGAAATCCGCTGGCTGGTCGATGATCCCGATCGGGATATCGAGGACGCATTTGCTCCCTATCGAAGCAACATAATAGTCATCGTAGAAAACATGCGCGCTTCCACCACTTGTTCACTGATCGCTCTCGATACAGGTATAGAAACTCGAATCCCAGACATCGACGGTAACCTGATACCCCTGGCACCCCATAACGCCGATGAATGGGTAGGTTATTATTACAGCTCACAGCACCCCACCGATCTGGTGCGTTTCTCGATCTCTGATCCGCGACTGGAGGGATTTTCCAGTCTCACCAGGATTTGGAAGCATACCAAACTGACCCCGGTAGACTTCGCACAAGCGCAAGACTTTCGCTGGCGCTCAATGGATGGGTTGGAAATCCACGGCTGGCTGTATCAGCCAAAGGGAAGCGCCAAAGGATCCATCCTATATATCCATGGTGGACCGACCTGGCACAGCCAATCTTGGATCAACGCGCAGATCCAATTCTTCGTTCACAACGGGTTTAATGTGCTAGATGTCAATTACCGAGGCAGCACAGGTTACGGGTTGGCATTCTGTAATGCTATCCGGGAAGATGGCTGGGGAGGTAAGGAGCAAGAAGATATTCGCACCGCTGCGGAGGCGTTGATCGCTGCCGGCATCGCCGAGCCGGGAAAAGTAGGTATTACCGGTACATCGTATGGCGGATACTCCTCCTGGTTCGCAATTACGAATTTCCCTCCTCAAGTGATTGCCGCCGCTGCACCGATTTGTGGTATGACTGATCTGGTGGTCGATTATGAAACTACCCGACCTGATATCCGCCCCTATAGCGAAGAAATGATGGGTGGAAGCCCCGCTCAGGTTCCCGAAATCTATCATGCGCGCTCACCGGTCAATTTCATCAAGGATATCCGCGGTCAATTACTGATCATTCAAGGAGGGCAGGATCCGAATGTTACTCCCGAAAATTTGCGGGTGGTAGAAACTGCCCTGGCGCAGGCAGGCATCCCGTACCAAAAATTGATCTTCGAAGATGAGGGTCATGGTATCTCCAAGGTCGCTAATTTGAGCATTTTGTACAGGCGTTTGCTGGAGTTTTTTGAGGGTGCCTTTACCGGCGAAGTTCTTGGATAGGTGCTTATAATAAACCCAGACTGCTGCTTCTAAGCTTCTTTGTCAAAACTTACCGCTGTGGGCAGAGGCAAAGGGTTGGTCCGCGATTTGCTCGCTGCTCAAGGTACAACTTTCCTCCGTCTCGTGGCTGGGATGAAGGTTTTGAGCATATTCTGGAGATGATGTTTGAACTGGCTGTATCTCTGCATATCGGATCCTGGTACTCAACTCAACTAAAAACCGTTTGATAAATCCAATTATTATTTCACAACTATGATTCCTAGGTAACGGACTCGAACCAAATTTCATGGTTTCATAATCAAGAGAACCAATTTCGATTCCCAATAGATCCAGCTTCCCCCTTTGCTCAAAGCGCAATGAGCTAAAAAATGATCGACAGGAAATTCAAGCAGTTCATTTTGGATTAGTGGGTGGAATGGAACCTGACTAGAAACACCGCCCACATGCTTGATTGCGTATAAACAAGATTGTGGATAAATAGTCTCGAAGGTATGACCTATTACGAACGATCATTTTGACTACTGAAATCGACAAGTGGCGTTGGTATTACCTATATTTGCTTGGATTATATGCCCATAAAATAAAATTTGTGGGTGGTGGCCTAATCTTACGGGATAGTGTCGACATTCATGGGGGATTGGTTATCGGTAATTACTTGTCCGCCAGCCCTAACTCAATAGTCATTGCCCCGCCAACACTCGCTGGTCCCTGGACTTATCCGGTTCATGATGGCTGACGTCATTATTTTCCAGGTCAACACGCACCCAGTGGATATTGCCCATAAACTGGATCTTCTCGCCTATGGGATATTCTTCTGGAACTGGCAGAGCCAGGTCGCCGCCGACATGCATGGTCTCATCCGCAGAGTAGATGAAGAGCACAATCTCCTCAATATGCCCCTCGCCAACCTGCTGCCCACTAGGTTATCTCAATGGAGCTTTGATATCGGTGCTCGATCATCGATCCCAGAATGATTCATCTTAATCATGCTTTCGTATAATTCATGCTCAACATCTTTGGATCTTCTTCCAGACAATTCGCGCTCAGTCATCATCCGATTCGGCTTCATCTTCAAGTCCGGTTGGGTGACAGCGGGAGCAGTCACCAAAATCGCGAATGCCTTCGTCACGGTGTTCTGCCGCGATCTCAGCCTGGTTGTGGTCGTGACAGCCATAGCAAGTATAGGACGCCAGGTTTTGGTCGTGGCAGGTTTGGCAGGTGCTCACGCCTCGCTCGCCGTGATCGATCGGGAATGTGTGCAGGCGGTCATATTGAGCTGGCGACCAGGCCTGGATGCTGTGACAGCTCACGCAAGCCGGATCGAAGAGACCCAGATGGTAGCTTGGCTCGGCGTGGCAGGCGCTGCACGTTGTAGGTGTCCCAGCGAACACGCCTGCGGTGTGACAATCCTCGCAAGAGACCGATAAATGCGCACCGGTCAATTGGAAGGTCGCCAGGGAGTGATCGAAACTGACTTGATCCCAGCCATCCGCGTTGTGGCAGCCGGCACAGTCCACTCCAAATCTGCCCTGGTGCTCATCGTCCTCAGGGTGGCAAGTGATACAGTCCATGGGAGTGCCCTTGAAAACACCATCAGTGTGGCAATTTTGGCATGCTACTGTGGTATGCCAACCGGTCAGCTGAAACGCCGCCAGGGAGTGATTGAAACTGGCTTGATCCCAGCTATCCGCGTTGTGGCATACGGCACAGTCCGTTCCAAATCTGCCCTGGTGCGCATCGTCCTCGGCGTGGCATGTGATACAGTCCGTTGAAGTGCCCTTGAAAACACCATTGGTGTGGCAATCTTTGCACGCTACTGTGGTATGCACGCCAGTCAGCTGAAACACCGCCAGGGAATGATCGAAGCTGGCTTGTTCCCAATCATCCGCGTTGTGGCAGTCGGCACAGCCTTCTCCAAGTCCGCCTTGGTGGGGGTCGACTTCGGCGTGGCAAGCTACGCAGACTTGTGGTGTGTTGATTAAATCCTCAGCCGTGCGCGCCTGCGTATGGCAATCGCTGCACATCAGTACAGCGTGGTTGCCCTCCAGGGTGAACGGTGTCAGGTTGTGGTCGAAATCATGCCCAAAGCGGTCGATCCCGTCATGACATGCCAGGCATTTTTCACCGAATACCTGCAAATGCGCTTGCATGTAATTGGCATCCATCCTAGTGTGACAGCTGATGCAGGTCGCCAGATCGAGATCGGTCAGGTCCTCAACATGACAGTCGGAGCAGGCAAAGCTGCTGCCATCGGCTAGCTGCTGATGCGCCCGTAAGGAATAGCCGATAGCGTTATGCGGAAAGTTTACTAGGTCCGTTGATGTCAGCGCCGCTTGAGCGCCGCGATGGTCCGGATGGCAGTCGTTACACTCTCCGGCGTGGCCCTGCGTTATCATGACCGAGTGAAAATCGAGCGTATTGGCGTACAGGTCAGTGTGGCAGTCCAGGCAGCGGTCCGACATGCGATCCCCTGACCAGGGCGCCGGGTGGCAGGTGGAACATTGACCGCTTGTCTCGGCGTGCGTGCGAACCCCGCCTAGTACCCGTACTCCAGGCAGGTCGTTTAACTCGCCCGGGCTGAACAATCCGCTACCGCGCCAAAACCAGACGCCTATGATCAGCAGGTATGCCAGGCAAACCGCCTGGATACCGATGAACGAGATGCAGCCCAAGGGCTTACGCTTCATAGCAATTGCAATCCATCATTTCCCATTGCTCGCTCAGCGCAGCAGCGTAGCATAATATATAGCTGCCCCAATATGCACGAATGAGACGGCAAATAAGACCATGCCGATCGGTATATGGACAGCATGCCACAAGCTTAATAAGCGGCGTGCCTGCGCTAGGGATTTTGCTTGACGGCGCAAGGTACGCTGCTGGCTGATCAGAAGCTGCCATGTTTTGAGCGATGACAGTGCCGGCGGGTCAAGCTCATGTTGGGCGCGCCGCTCAGCCTTACGCCAGCGCTGCCTCAACTGCCAATCTCCAAAGGTCCCCAACGGTGCGTCTGCACTTAATTGGTTCAGCGCAGCAATCTGCTGCGCCAGCGTAGGTTCTGCACACACCGCCTGGTTGAGCTTGGCTTGGAGCGCGTAGATCTGATCCTGGACCTGGAGGGCGTCCATCTCCGAGCCGTCAGCACTGCGCGGCAGTGCTGTATAGATATATCGTCCGATAAAACCGCTCGTAACCACGATTAAGGTTAGCAAGCTCAACAATCCCGCCAGGCCGTTAAACTTCCAGGATGTGTGTAGTAGCACCAGGTAAGGTCCGGTTATGCCGGTGAAGATGTGGAAATTGAGCCACTCGGATGCGCGTCCCCATCGGGCTGAGCGGCTGCGCTTGCGCAGCGAATATAGCGTTTCGGTCATCAGCATCAACAGAAAGCCAAAAATCCCCAGGGTGTGACCAAAGAAGCCGCTGGCGCCGGGTATGCCCTCGAACACCATCAGCACGAGCAGGTAAGCCATCGTGGCTGTGACAATTGCAATCAGGGAAAGCGAGAGAGCGCGGTTAGTGCGAGCGGTCATGCTTTCCATTGAAGCTGTTCCAGAATTCGACAATCAGATCCGAGAGCGGCGCACCAGGCTGAAGCAAACGCTGGCGGATAGCTGAGATATCGACCTGTTGGGTGATCAGGTCTTGCAGTGGGCGTGAAAGGCTCTGGTCGCCGATCAGCAATGCCCCGCTTATGGCGCGCTCACCCAGCATGATCCTTAGGCGGTTGACCTCGAAATCAGCTTGCACGGTAATCGCCTGTGGGCTCTGCCGCCAGACCTCGCTATCGCCACGCGCAATGCCGAGCAGATCCTGGTCCGAGCCGCTACCTATGGCGCCAATGATCGTGGTAGGCAGATCAGCCAGGCGGGTGACGTTGAAAGCCAGTGGTTTGTGGTAGGCAGTATATCCACCGCTCATATTGAGTCCAGCTAATTGTCCCTGTTGACGGGCTGGGTTCCACAAGCTATCGAGCACCGCTCGCCCGCTGACCGGGTCGTAGACCTGGGCGACATCCCCCGCTGCGTAGATATAGGGATCGCTGGTACCCAGGTAGGGGTCGACCAGGATGCCGCGCTCGGTTCGTAGACCGGCAGTCTGTGCCAGTTCAATGCGTGGGGTTATGCCAATCGCTGCAGCGACCAGATCGCACTTGATTGTTCGCCCATCGCGGGTAAGCACTGCCTCAGCACGGTTCCGTTTACCTACGATTTCGGAGATTTCGGTTTGGTAATGGATCTGGACCCCTTCATCTTTGAGACGTTTTTCAACGATGGAGGATTCACTCTCGTCGAGTACATTGCCCCAATAGCGCTCGCCGCGCAGCAGATAATGGGTCACCAGACCGCGTGCCCGCAGCCCTTCAACGATCTCCAATGCGGTGATGCCTCCGCCAATTACCACCGCCCGGCGTGCCTGGCGCGCTTGCCGCTTGATGGCGCGCGCATCCACCAGATTATCCAGTTTAAAGATTCCCTCAAGGTGAGCTCCTGGCAGGTCCAAAGGGGTTGCGCACGCGCCGGTGGCGATCAATAAACGCTCATAAGCCAACTGTTGGCCGTCTTCCAGCAAGACCCGGCGGCTGGTAGGATCGATCTGAACGGCACGCACCTGCAGCCACTGAGCGCCAAGCTTCTGCCAGTCGCTTTTTTGAAAAGGATACAGCTGCTGCTCGTCCAGTTCGCCTGTAAGGTAATATGCCAGCCCGGGGCGCGAGTAGTAACCTTCTCGTTCGGCGGTCAGCAGCGTGATGGCGGCAGCCGAGTCGATACGCCGGATTTCCAGTGCAGCGGCGATGCCCGCTACCCCTGTCCCGATGATCACATATGGCAGTGCTGCGGTCATCATGTTCCCTATATCTCGCGGATGCGCTCGAAACGCAGAACACCGCGTGGGCAGCGCTCGACGCACTCACCGCAGGTCAAGCAGTGGCTGTCTACTACCGGCTCGCCCAGCCAGGCGTGCCGGCGCACATCGATCTCTATCGGACAGTAATAGGAGCAGATCCCGCACTGCACACAGCGCACGGTTTCAGGCATGACCCAGCCGGACGCCAGCGCCTGGCGTCTTGATCGCTCCTTTCGGAAGCGGTTTTTCATCTGCTCAGTTCATCCGTTTCGCATAAATTCTAAACCAATTACATTATTTTACTGGAGAGGGGACTAGAGAGCCCCCTTGATGGGTGTAGCGTTTTATTATTGTACGTCCTCAGAAACTTAAGGACAAAAAGGGTGATTCACTAAGACGGACTTTCCAGTCCATAATAACTGCTTCAAGAGGAATTATACATGCTTATGAGTTTGTGTAGACTTCGCTTCCGGCGCTCTTGCCAAGTAGCCATATTAATCAGCTCTCTTTTACTCAGCACTTCCTCTGAACAGCCAAAATACACATCCGCAGTGGTTAGATTATCAGGGGCATCGTGATAATGGCGATTGTTGAAGTAATCAACAAATTCCGAGACTGCCAACCGCAATGATGATGGAAAGTAGTAGGTTTGAAGGTTGACAACGTTCTTCTCAGAGCAATGATAGCGCTCGATCCTTCTTTACAGCTTGGGTGATAGGCGCTCCATGCATATACTCAATCTGTTCCCGGTTCAAGAACTCAACAGGCGCTGAGGAACCAAAATGATCGACAGAATCTGGCAAGAGAGATAGGGACCTAGTATTTTGTTGAGTATGGTTTGATCTTCACCATCCTCACAATATCTTGCGAGATTTGGAACTTCGAGTTGAGAGAGCATGACTATTAATCATCCGGTTACAGGACTTCCGGCAAACAGCTGCATTCTTGATGCTCAATCACCGATTCCCTCTGATCGTAGTGTCCAGAATGCTGAGCCATGCAAAGCCACCCATCAATAGGATGTGTAATATCACCTGGATCTTAGCATGCAATTCGTGGTTGCAGAGAAGATAGATTTGCTGATCACACCGGTTACGTTCGATACGGTTGGACCCGGAAGATTCCCTTCCATGAGACGGCAACCAGACGAGCCTCCAGATGTAGGCTCATCAAAGTAAACTGCCCCCGGAGTGGATGGGGACTCGAACTAGAAATAACGGCTTTTCATTTACTGGAACCAATTTCGATCTCCAATTAATCCAGCTTCCCTCTTTGCTCAAAGCGCAATGAGCTAAAGACTGCTCGACAGGAATTTCAAGCATTTCATTTTGTATAAATGGAAGGAATGGGAGCAGACTTGAACTGCCTTCCCCATAAATTCTTAAGAAATAACATCCATGGGGGCGGTGAGTCTCAAAGTATTTACCTAAACGGAACGACAATTTTGATTGTAAATAACGTCAAGTCACGCTGTTGTTACCTAATTTAATCAGACAGGCAATTATTGACAACATACAATCCATCCACAAAAATTGGAAACTGCCCGATATATTTGTCGGGCAGTTTTTGTATACATATTCATTTACCTTCCAGAGTTCAGTTGTGACGAGATGAATTGTTTTCTTCAATCCAGCGCTCAGCTATTTCGTATGATAACTTGATCGATCCCCCGATAAGGGGTTGAATGGGGATCACGTTCTCTTCGCCAATGGCATTGATCAACCCACCGTCTTTCATTTGCTTCAAAACATTCTCCTCCACTCCGCACAAGATCAGCCGGTTGCCGCCTTCTCGGTACTTTTTTGAAAGCTTAATTGTGTATCCGATCGATGTAAGATTCGTCGATTCACGGCCGCGCATGGAATAAATCAGTACTGCGTTTGTCGCCTCTTCATAGGAAGGCAGCAAATCATCTGCGGAATAAACATCTGCAAAATACACATTGCCGTATACTTGGATCACAGTGATCTCATTAGAGGTCAGTTTGACGGGTGCAGGTCCGGTATCCCAATGACCATCGTCTCTACGAACGAGTTCAACAACCTTGACCTTTTTGACTGATTCAAAGGTGAATATCAGGAGTGAAAGGATTACTCCGGTAAAAATTGCTACGGTCAGATCTTCGAAAACGCCCACGATTATGGTCACGATGGCAACAGCTGT
>JBFENN010000107.1:0-10108 GCA_041551115.1 Anaerolineales bacterium | reverse complement strand
TTAATTATGAGATAGGTGTATAACATGAGCGGTGGTGGCGGATCAAGTCCTAGCAACACAACAAGCACGGTGACGAATAAAACGGAGTTACCAGCAGAAGCAAAGCCTTTAATGAACGACATGCTGTATCGTGCCGGTGCGCTATCTAGTCGCCCATATCAGGCTTACGGCGGGGAAAGAATAGCTGGGCTTACCCCTGAACATTATGCAGGTCTGGAGATGACCGTGGAACGGGCGATGCAAGGATCTCCCGCACTGAATGCCGCACAGGAACACTCTGCCGGTGTATTTGGTGACAAGTACATGGCCCGGGGCTTAGAGTTGGCAGGACGTGATAACCCATATATGGGACAGGCAAACCCATATAGTGGCGAAAACCCCTACATGCAGTCGATGATAAATAAGTCGATGGGGGATATCACGCGCAACTATAGCAACGTAATAAATCCACAGTTGCAGGCAATGGACCGGGCAAGCGGGGCTTTTGGTAATTCTGGCATCCAGAGCGCAAGGGATGACTCTCAAAGGGTATTGGCGGAGCAGTTAGGCAACACGGCCAATCAGTACCGTTTCCAAGATTATGGGCAACAGGCTCAACTTGCAGAGTCCGGGTTGTCAAGAAATGCAGGGCTTGCCGCACAGCAGCAACAAAATATGCTTGGCACTTACGGGCTGGAGAGAGCAAATCAAATGGGCGCATTGGAGTTTGCGCCTCAGTTGGCGGAAAGTGATTACCGGGATTCTCAAGCATTACTCGCTACAGGTGATATTTACCGCGACCAGAACCAGCAGCAACTCAACAGGCAATATGATGAGTGGCAGCAGTTACAAAATTATCCTTATCAGCAGTTCGATATTTTGGGTGCTGCTCTTGCCAACACGGTCGGGGGCAACGCAAGCGCCATTACCTCTGCCCCGAACGCATACGCACCAAATTCCACCGCTTCAATGCTCTCGGCTGGGCTTATGGGTGCAGGGGCTTTACAGGGTTTACTTCAGTAGGAGATTGACATGGCTGATCCGGTTACATTAGGTGTTGCAGCAGCAGGCGTTGGTGCAATGGTAGATAAAGATAATCCCCTTCGTGGGGCCGCGCTTGGTGGGCTTGGAGGTTGGGGCGGAGGCACGCTTATGGGGTTAGGCGCTGCCGGTGGCGCTGGAGCAGGTGGATTAGGGGCCGGCGCAGCGAACAATGCGTTATATTCTGCGCTTCCCGGCTTATCTGGATCTGTTCCAGGAAGTCAGGCGGCAATGCTTGCGGCTCAAACGGCTGAGTTTGGAACTCCTGGGTTATTGTCTACCGGCGCGGCATTGTCTCCTGCTGGAAGCACGACAGGCGCGGCTTTTGGCGCTGCAAATAATTTAATGGGTGGTAACAACGCAAGCCGGATGTTTCAGGCTGGAATGCAATTGAAGCCGAGAGATCAGCAACAGCCGCAAATGGCATCGGCTTCAATGATGTCTGCGCCTCCTATTCAGCGCCCACAGCAGCCGACACGAGCTCCACGACCTTACGGTGGCGGTATGGCGCAGGGTGATACCGGGCAGTACACATTCCCGTACGTGCCAGGGCGCAGAAGCTCTTTTTCGCCATATTAAAGGTGTCTTATGGGACTACTTGACTTTGACTTCACAAAAGTAACCGAAAATCCGCTGTTCCAGTTTGGTTCAGGCATTGCAGGAGCTAATTACGGGCATTACGGTGCGTTTGCGCCTGCTTTACATGGCGGCATTCAGAACATGACGCAGCAGCAGATGCTGGCTCGTGAGAACGCCTTAAAGCAGCAACAAATGGAGATGCAGCGCAAGCTTCTGGAACAGCAGCAGCAAGACAGAGAAGCTATCCACAAATTTACGGGCGGGGTTCCGCTGGATCTGTATAAATACAAGAACCCGCCCGCCCCGAATAGCGCGGCTATAGCTGGGTACAATATCGCAAAGAGTCAGGGCTATCCAGGTTCGTTTATGGATTATCAGACCGCACTGAAGCGGGCCGGATCTAGCCAAATAAATAACTTTATGACTGGCAAGCTATCCCCAGGGCAGGAAACTTACGACAAAGAAAGCGCGAAGCAGATGGCAGAATTTGACGCTGGCGGCGGTTATGCTGACAGCATGAAGAACCTCCAGCAACTGCGAGATGCTAAAGCCCGCTTGGAGAGTAACGATAATTTGACCGGTCCATTAGTCGGCAATGTGCCAAGCTTTGCGGCTCCGTTTGTTACGCCTGAAGCAATAGATGTAAAGGAGCAGGTTGAGGAAGTAGTACAAAGGAACTTGCGATTGATTCTTGGCGCTCAATTTACCGCAAAAGAAGGGGACCAGCTTATAGCTAGGGCATACAATCCTAAGCTAGATGAGTCAGTCAATGCTAAGCGTGTTGGCCGACTTGTTAATGCAATTGAACAAGCATTGATACAGCGACAAGACGCGGCAAATTATTTTAAGCAAAACGGGACGCTTAGAGGTTGGCAAGGGAAAATGCCGAAGATGGCTGACTTTTACGCCGCGATAGAGTCGGATGAACCAACAGATTCAGGTAGCAATTCTGCCAGTGAATTTGATGCATTATGGAATAACCAATGACACCCGAAGAGTTTGTTGCAGAAGCAAAAAGGCGCGGCATACCTAAAGAGCAGGTCAAGGAAAAGTACGACGCATTGAAGGCAAGCGGCGCGTTTTCCGGTAGTGCGGAAAAACCGATATCAGGAATGCAGCGGTTTGCTTATGGTGCGCTAAAGCCGGTAGATGCTTTAGCACAGATGGCATATAACGCCGTTCCGCAGTCTTTGCGACAAGCAGGAGACCAAGCAAACAATTGGTTGGCTGATCGTGGTGTACCGCTGGCAAGAATACCAGAGGGCGGATTTAATCAGCAGTTGGCAGACACCCATCAGGAGTATATCAGAAGGAAACCAGAAACAGATGTGGCCGGCGTGCTTGGCAACATAGGGACCGGGATAGCTTTAACTCGTGGCATACCGGTCGGACAGACGTTCCCCTCCATTGCTGGCAGTAGCGCGGCAACCGGTGCGGCATTGGGTCCACTTGAGCCGGTATATGATCCAAAAGCCGACTTCTGGAAAACAAAGGCTAAACAGTTAGGGCTTGGTGCTGGGCTTGGATTGGCTGCATCTCCTGTTGGCTATGGATTATCTAGGGTTGTGGCTCCGAAGGCTGCTACAAACCCGGATGTGCAGGCGCTAAGGGGTTCCGGCGTTACTCCATCGGTAGGCCAGACGCTAGGCGGTATGACAAACAGGATGGAGCAAAAAGCGCAGTCCATCCCGATTCTTGGAGATGCCATTACAAGCGCACGAGCAAGTGGACGCGATCAATTTAATAATGTGCTGATTAACGATATTGTTAAGCGTGTTAGCACAGAAACTATTGAAGGATCTGGCAGGCCGGCAATAAATAAAGCACAGAAGATTGTATCGAACGCTTACGAAGATGCGCTTAAATCAATTAAGGGTGTTACGCTGGACTCTGCGGCGCAAAGCAAAATATCTGGGCTAAATCGGCTGTCCACAGGACTGTCGAATGACATGCAGCGCCATTATCAGAAATTCATGCAAGATCGAATCAATCCAATGATATCGCCGGCTGGCGGTATGCAGGCGCACACGTTCAAAAACGTCATATCAGAGCTACAGAAAAAGGCTGACTCGTTTGGTAAGGGTACAGCTATGGAGCAAGAGTTAGGCAACCTTTACAGGGAATTGAAGGCTGTTCTTATGGAACAGGCGCTACGGTCAAACCCGACAGCAGGCACAGCACTTAAAAACGCTGATGCTGCTTATGCAAGCCTTGTTAGGCTAGAGGGGGCATCTAACAAATCTGCGGTAAGCGGTGGACAGTTCACTCCAGGCCAATATTTAGGCGCTATTAGGCAGGCTGATCAGTCTGTCAGGAAAAGACGGTTTGCCGGAGGCAATGCTTTAGGGCAGCAGTACGGTGAATCTGCGCAGAGGGTGCTAGGCGATGTATACCCGGATTCTGGGACAGCCGGCAGGATGTTGCTGGACATGGGGGCACTTGCCAGCGGGTTTATTGAACCATCGATACCGCTTGCGCTGACTGCGGCGGGTGGGATGTACCTGTCCCCAATGCAGAAATTCTTAAATGCTGCGGTTGCATCGAGACCAGGCGCGGCCCAGCCAGCGGCCCAGTTCATAAGACAATCCACGCCAGCGGCGGTTTTGCCGCTCGCAGGCATTCTTGATGCGCAGTAATGCGCCAGTAATTAATATATTTCCGGCAATAACGCCGACAATAACAAGCGCCGTTTCAAATTCCACTAGGTAATTCTCCTATGGCTACACCTAACGATATCACAGACCTTTCAACAACCGCAGGCAGTAACTCTCCTGCCGGATCTGAAACACCATCGGTACTCGATGACATTATCAGAGCACACGGGGCGATTATCAAGCAGAACGTATCTAAAGGCTCAGATATTACCTCTGCCGGCACTTTGTCGGTTCCAGATGTCGGGTGCTATTTCGATGTTACTGTCGGGGGGGTAACGACAATAACGGGATTAAGCGACTCCTGGTCCGGGCGAGTAATATTCCTGCAATTCGACGGCGCATTGACGCTGACAGACTCGGCATCTCTTAATCTTTTTGGGTCTAACATAACTACAGCAGCAGGAGACGTGCTTTGCATTGGTTATGAGGGTTCAAGCATATGGAGGGCAGTTTCATTTTTCGCGGCATCAGGTAGTCTGAGCTGGGCAGGAATTACAGCGACAGCGGCAGAGATAAATTACAACGATCTTACAACTGGTCCAGGCACATCAGAGGCAAGCAAATCGCTGGTGTTAGATGCAAGCAGCAATATTACAGCGGGCACGCTTAACAACCTGACTGCCGCAGGAACAGTAACAGCCGGAACGGTAACAGACGGAACGGCGTCACTTAATGGCGGAGATTTATCCGGCGCTACGCTAGACACGGCAACGGTTGCGGTTACTCAGTCAGATTGGGATAACAGTACAAAAATAGCTACAACCGCATTCGTTGAGGCGGCATCATCGTATCAAAACATGGTGTATTTGGAAGAAAGACAGACCGCAGGCACGAACGCCGGAAGTATTACGGCTAATACATGGACAGATCGCGTTTTAAATACCGAGGTGTTTAACAATATTGCAGGCTCTACGCATACAAGCGGGACCGGAGAGATTGAGTTGCCTGCAGGAAAGTATTGGGTAGAAGGTCTTTTTGCTTGCACAAATGTCGATTCAGCTATAGTACAACTGTATAACGTGACCGACGCAACTACAGCACTTATAGGCATGGCTACGTATGCAAAAACCACTGGGCAAACCGCAGAGTCACCAATACGCGGGTTGCTGACTGTCGTGTCAACGAAAACGTACAAAATACAACATATCACTGAATCAACTAATTCTGTTGGAACAGGGAAGGGGTTTAGTGCAGATATTGCAATATCAAACGCCAATGTTCCGCATGAAACGTATGGCCAACTAAAAATAGTCCAGGTGTCAGACTAATGACAAAAGATGATCTAAAGGCAAAAATAGTACCTGTCTTAACAAAAAAGCACAGAAAAGATTTGACGTGGCAGAAACTTGTACAGGCAGTTCAACAGTCTACTGTATCAGATCGAACCGGTCTTGTTGATAAGTATGCTCGTGGTGAACCTGTTGCTGCTGGACATATACTTTATGGGATGGTGAACGCATTGATGCGTTCGGATGCAGAAGCAGAAGCCGATGCCATGTTAACCGACAACGCATTATCATTTGACGAGCTTGAGCGAATCTTTTTTGACGGTCAAGGAAACGGCGACCAATGAAAGGGCTGCTTTCAGAGGAAGAGTTAATCGCCAGCGGTTTGTTAGCGCCGTCAAAAGCTGGCATGACTCACTATCCCTCACAATACCCTAATCCTGTTCGTTTCTCCGATCTGTACAACATGGGCGCGAATGCTGTTGGCCGCGTGATGGAGTTAGGGCCGGAGATGCGCAACGCTTTTCCTTTCCCAGATTACCGGAATATGCCGCAGCAGGCGATGACCAGCGAAATGAAAGATTTGGTAGCTGGTGCTGCTGCTGATATGGCAATGCCATATGCTAATTTACTTCCGGGCAAATTTCTCCCCGGTTTGCTTGGGATTATCGCAGGGAAAAAGGCCAAAACTGCGGATCTGGGCCTATTGGCGCAGGCCGAAGAACTGAAAGCGGCGGGTGTTCCTGCTGATGAGATTTACTCAAATACCAAATGGTGGCTCGATCATCCGGATGGACAGCCGAGGTTTGAGATAGACGACAGCAAATCCTATATCGATCCGCGAGTAACGGCCAACATTGAAGATGCAAAGAGGTATCTCGGTAAAGATACGGTAACTGATGCAGATATATCCGCGATGCAGAAGCTACGTGATAACTGGACTGTTCCTGAATTTATCAAGCATCAAGGCTTGTTGGACAGCTATCCAAATATCAAAAACACAAAAGTAGAGCTAGATGCTTCAATGGGTAGCAGCGGGGCATACTCAGACCTGTATGACACTATTGGCGTTTCCCCAGATACTAACCATCGATCAACCATGCTCCACGAACTCCAACACGCCATTCAGGGAAAGGAAGGGTATGCGCAGGGGGGGAGTCCAACACAATTTGGATCAATAGGAACAATTAACCCGGAAGAATCTGCTAATTCCTATAGGCAATACCAAAGGCTCGCAGGCGAAGCCGAAGCCCGCCTAGTGCAGCACAGAATGAACCTAACCCCAGAGCAGCGGATGCAGTACCCGTTCTTTAAGCCGCACGAAGTCTACGGCTACGATGTGCCGCTGGAGGATCAGATTGTTAGGTTTGACGGGGGGACTAAGGCCAGCACAGGGCTGCTTGATATGCCCGCAAAACCTTGGCAGATGACAAAAGCGCAATATGATGCCCCGGCAAAACTAAAGAAAACAGATACTTTTTATATTCCTGTTGGAAAAGATAAGGTAGAAGTCGTTTTAAATCCTACGCCAGACGATTTTAGGGCGATGAAAAAAGAAGCGAGAGCATCGGGCTTTGTTGACACAAGAGATCCGCCTTTAAGATTTACAGAAGATGCAGAAGGCAATAAATATTACTGGAAATCGTATCAAGCTGTACATCCATCAATAGAGGGACCATTGTCTAAGAGGGTTGGAACTGAGTTAAACCAAAACATGGGAAGCAAGCCTTCGCATAGACAAGCGGTTAGGCGTGCTTTGTATGATGGGGAAGTTGTCCCAAGCAAAGTATTGGCTGAATATCCAGGTTTATTGGAGGAAGTACAAAACATCCCAGGAAATAAGATTAACAATCCAGCTCAAATGTCCCTCCCAATGGACGAATCAAGCAGGATGCAGCGGGCAAGGGAGATGGGGTTTGATACTAATAAAACGCTATACCACGGAACTGATCAAGAGATTGCAAGCTTCGACAACGCAAAGCGGGGCCGCGTAACTGGTGCTGGCAGCGCATACGAAGCACATTGGTTCTCTGACAATCCAGACACAGCAGGAGGTTATGCGGATCTTGCATCATCTAAAGCAGTCGATGACTTAATAAAAAAATCAGAAGCAGCGGAACGTGCTGGGAAATGGGATGAAGCGCATAATTTTATGGTCCAAGCAGAAAAGCTTGAACAGTCAGGCGGAAAAGGCGGGGAAAATATCATACCTTTGCGATTGAGAGGAAAAATAAAAGAATACGACGCTGATGGTCAGATGATGTATCAATTAGAAGAAGGACAGTTAAATAAGTGGGTAAAGGAAGCCAAAGCGGAAGGCTACGAAGGTGTAGCTATCAAGAATCTATCGGATGAAGCAGGATATGGACAGTACCGCCCTGTAACGCATTACGCCATATTTGACCCCAAAAACATCCGCTCAAAATTCGCCAAATTCGACCCAAAAAACAAAAACTCCGCAAACATATTGGCAAGCGGGTTAGGCGGTGCTCTTGGGCTTGGGCTGCTTAGTCAGGACGACTCACCAGCGCATACTAATGACCGCTGATAGTTCCCGCATACGCAAAATCTCATCGTCAGGCATGTTGTACCGGGCGGTGGTTTTGCTGGGCTTGGTCAATGCTTCGTTTACTTCCAATCCGCTCTTTGCCCGCTTCTTTATGCAGGATGCGCTAAGCGGTAGAATCTTACTCAGTCCCCATAGTGTATAATCTTGCCCCTCCCAGTGCGCCCCCTTCACAAATCCATTCTTGTATATCCAATAATTTTCCATATCCCGCCCCTTTCGTTAGTCTGAAAAAATGTTCATTGGAGTGTGTTTCTCCCGGCATAGCTTGTAATGCAAATCTAACAGCCTAATCCCTGCTTCAAACTTAGGCTCTTGTACCTCCCCTCTCGATATCCGGCTTAGATGCTGGTATCCCACGTTGATGTCCCTGGATACCGTAGCTAAAGATCGTTTCTGGCGGATGTTTAAAACAACCCTTTGCCAGTCGATCATTTTGTTTGTCCCAAATCAAATTTAATGCCCAGCATATTCGGCAGACTCAAGCTGGGCTTTGAGCTGAACACGCGGTCTTTGGTCGCTCCTGCCTATTGTCCGTTAGATCAGAACGGCAAATCACTGTCGAAGTCAGGATCAGCCTGCTGATACCCGTCCGACTTCTGGCTGTTGTGCGAGTTTTGCTGTTCATCGCGCTGGCGCTTGGTTCCGATGAACTTGAAGCTGTCAACAATCAGTTCAGTTGAGTACCGGTCGCTGCCGTCCTTGTCCTGCCACTTGCGCGTTTTCATTCGACCGATCAGCATGATTTGATCACCTTTGCCAAAGTATTTGGCGATATTCTCGGCAGTGGTGCGAAACGCAGTACATTTGTACCATTCGGTAGATTCCTGCATATCGCCGCTCTTGCCTCGCCATTTCTCAGTTACAGCAACCGATACATTGGTCACTGCATCGCCGCTTGGCAGGAAATTTGTTTCAGGATCACGCCCAAGGTTTCCGATGATAATTGTTTGGTGCCAGCTCATCAGAAAGACTCCGGCTGTGCAATTGATCTTGTAAGCGCCATTAGTCCGGTTTGTAAATCAGTTTTCCCGATACTAACCCACCGCTTATCTGTTCTCTGTTCAACAAAAAGACGGTTTACTAATGTTTCAATTTCTACTCCCAGAGATTTTATCTCATTTATTACCTGGATTTCATCTTCATCAAGTTCGCGATAACCTTTAATCTCTCTGTGTTGGTTTTCCATTTTTCTATCTCCAGTTACGCCGGCACAACACCGGCTGATTGTAGTCTGTTTTTACATTCGGCAAGCTCTTCAAGAAATACCGGCAAATGCTCGTTGAAAGCGGCTTGATACTCCGCCTGTGGCTCGATCACCTCTAGGTAAGGCGGTTGGCCTGGGTAGTAGGACAGAAACCACCAGCGGGGCAACTGCGAAGCCCAGAGCGACATCTGAACCTGTTCCTCATACTTGTCGCGCCCATCTAGCAGATAACCGAAGTGTGTAGCGAGCTTTGGGCACTTCAGTTCAAGCCCGCCGAGGATGCTTCCATCTGAGTCTATCACCAGGGCATCAGGACTCGCGCCGCATTGCCGCGTTTCGTCGCGGAAAATGAAGGCGCACGGTCGAGTGTGCAATCCGGTCTCGAACTCAAAAAAAGAAGTGGCTTCGCCCTCCAGTTCAAGCCCGCGTTCTGTCCATTCGCTGCCCATCCAATCCTCTTGCGGCTCTCCTGTCGCCCACTCTGCTAGTAATTTGTTGCGGTAACTGGTGCGTTGCGATGAGAGAGTAGCGGTTAACTCTTCCACTTTTTCTGGCTTTCCATCGCCTTTTTTGCATTTGATAGCGATATCATGCGTAGAATGCAACGTAAAGCATCTGGCGTGTATCCAGCCTGTTTTCTTGCCGAAAGAGAAAAGCTTGGAACTGCCGGAAGCTGTCACAACGCCGAGGCGCAGCTTTACCCACTCTTTCGAGCCTTGGTCTATGTCGTCTATAATAATCATTCGGTTGATTCTCCTCTGTTACTCGCCCCCGTACCCAGACCCGTACCCGGACCTGGATCCGCCCACCCCGTCCCGGGACCCGTACCCGGACCCGGATCCGCCCACCCCGTCCC
>JBFENN010000106.1:0-10291 GCA_041551115.1 Anaerolineales bacterium | reverse complement strand
TCAGATTAAACTCCCAACAACAGAAAGCGCTGCGCGATGATCCACAAGAAGTTATTGATGATGTTCGCGACAATATTGAAGTTTTCCTCGCGTCAGCCGCGATCATGCGATTAGTGTGGTCAGTCGAACGCCGGTTGAATGATTCGTTAAATTTGGATGTCAAAGCACTCAGGGAGCAAGATTGGCCTGATATTGAAGAGGCCATTTTTAGCGCTGTTCATGAATTCTATGAAAGTAAGATTGATAGGTTAATTGGGAACAATGGAGAGGGACAAATTACAAAGGATTTAACAAATGCGATTGGAAGTGTAGAAGGACGCGTAGATAAGAACACGCTCTACCAGCTCATCATGCTCATGCCGCAAGGCTCTGTTGCAGTTTTTGACAAAAAGACTCATAGACGAGTGATATCTCGGACTACCCGTTTCACATACACTTACTACGCCGCCCAATTCTTGCAATACCAAGAACCAGAAATACTGACCGACGAAGTGCTCTCCCACCTCCAAGACGCCTTGGGTTACATGCATCAAGCTTGGGGCATTTACGAATGGAACCGCATTGGAGGGACATCGCCAGCCGAATCGAGTATTGCAACTCAAAACAGATTACGCACTGTCTTAGGAGAGACGCTTTATGCAAAACAGGAAGGGGAACCCATACAAAACCTTCCTGCCGAATATCGAGACCAGGTCATTGAGGCATTTGGACGACAAGCTCTGACCGAGATCTACCGCCAGTTGCTGCTTCAAGTCATCACAGAGTTATGGGTTGAGTACTTGACACAAATGGAAGCACTGCGGGTGTCAATCGGACTCGAAGCATATGCCCAGCGCGATCCCCTGGTGCAGTACAAGAATCGGGCTTATGGACTATTCCAAGAGCTGCTAGCCAATATGCGCACCGGTGTAGTAAACCGTATGTTTACCTTCCGCCCACGTGATATGAACACAGTCCAGAACGGCAGTGCACAACCTGAGTTAGCCGAAAACACTGTTTCATCTCCTGATGAGCCGAAAGTGAAGCAAGCAGCTTCGGAAATCCAACCTAAAACCAAAAGCAAGCGGAAAAGACGCCGCCGCCGCTAAACTCCACTGATACTGCCTTATGGCAATTTCCGACGATGCTGAGCTAACCAGCAAGTACTATAAAGAACTTCCCAAAGTTGAACTTCACCGGCATCTTGAAGGATCGCTACGGTTTGAAACAATACAAGAGATTGCCATTACTCTTGGACTGCCCTTTCCATTACGGAACCAGTTGATTAAGTCGGTCCAGTATCAAAGTGAAGACCCGCGCACATTCAGCAATTTCCTCGCAAAGTTCGTCCCCTTAAGACAGCTCTATCGATCGCAGGAGATCATAAGGCGCGTCACACGTGAAGCTATTGAAGATGCAGCAGAAGACAATGTGCGCTATCTCGAATTGCGTTTTAGTCCGGTCGCCTTGAGCCGCGCGCAGGGTTTTACTCTCGCCCAAGTTATTGACTGGGTGCTGGGGAGCGCGGCGGAAGCCGCGCGTGATTTCGATATTTCCACCAGATTAATCGTCACAATCAACCGACATGAAGATGTCGATCAAGCAGCAGAAATCGCCTATCTTGCGAGTGAACGATGTAGGGATGGCATTGTCGGCCTCGATCTAGCAGGGAATGAGGCTGATTTCTCAATCACGCCATTTCAATCAATCATCCTGCGTGCCCATAAGTCTGGCCTGCACATGTCCATCCACGCTGGTGAATGGGGACCTGGTGAGAATGTCACCTACGCGCTAGAGCATTTGTCAGCAGACCGAATAGGCCATGGGATACGGGTGATCGAGTCACAGCATGCAATCGAGCTTGCCCACCAGAAAAACACGGTTTTTGAAATCTGTCCGACAAGCAACTACCAGTCAGGAGCAGTTGTGAGTATGGAGGCGCACCCGCTCCGCAAAATGCTAGATCATGGATTGAATATTACGATCAACACCGATGACCCTGGCATCTCGCAAATCAGTTTGAGCAGCGAATACCAGCTCATCTGCCAAGACTTAGGAATCAGCCATCCACAATTATGCGAAATGAACGTGGCAGCTGCACAGGCAGCATTCATACCACTTGCGGAACGGGAAGTATTAGCCGAGAAGATTCGGACAGAATTTATGAGCGATGCCGGTATTGAAACTTAGTCTTCCCCTAATCCTTCCAGTTGCGGTCTTCCCACTCTTTAACAGCAGCATTAATGATGGTTCGGATATCTACATCCGGAACGCTTTCAATATCCGGATACTTGTCCAGACCAACCAGAACTACCACCCCCTGATCTTGGAGCTCCATTAAGCGTATCCCACGCAGCTCAAGATCCGTGCCTGCCAACATTTCCTGCAAAATCTCATCGATTTGGGCTGCAATGCTTGGATTTTGTTCCGGGATTTCAGGAATGTCGGCTCGCAGAGCGTTAGCAAAAATGTTGAGCGGATTGATGCGCCGGCTTTCGGGTTTGGGAAATTCATCTGGTTTAGGTATTTTTGGTTTCGCAGATTCTTCTTTGTCCTGCGTATCTCGCGCAGCTACACCATCTTTGACTGCTGGTTCGCCACCACTCCACAACCAGAGCTGTTTCATGCTCTGGGACAACTTCCGGCGCTGCTGGGTGTTTAATTCTTCCGGGTGCGTGATCACTTTTCCATCCACTTCAACTAAAAGTTTCCCCTGCTTGTCTTGCCACAAACGGCCTACTTCTTCATAGCCTTCCCGCAGTTGTAATGTGGACTCAGGCTGATCATCTTGTTCACTCCGCAAGCTCGTTACAAATAACCCGAGGGCAAAACCGATGCCAACCCCAAGAACAATCATAATTATCGGGACGGCTATTGAATTCATATCTCACCACCTAATCCTGAAACTCCAGAAATCCATAACATAGAACGGTTCAACCTGGTCTAGGCTGGCAGATGGGACAAAAATGGGTCCCGCGCTGCCCAACTCGGATGCGTTCTACTGGGCTTGCACAAACCGGACAAGCTGATCCAGTACGCCCATATACACGTAACAAACGCTGGTAATCCCCACCACGATAAATCCAATCGATGCTGGTACCGTGCCGGTCGATCGCCTGTCGTAGAACCTGTTGAATACTGAAGAGCAAGTTTTGTGCCTGAGCAAATGAAATCTCATCTGATTTGGTGAGCGGGTGGATCTGTGCTTGGTGCAGGGCCTCATCTGTATATATATTGCCCATTCCAGCGAGGAAAGTCTGGTCTAAGATGAGTGGTTTGATTTGGCGTCGGTGTCTCTGCAGCCGGTCATAAAAATCACTGGCAGTGAATGTCTCATCCAGTGGCTCTGGTCCAAGTTTACCCAATACACTATCCTTGTCAGCTACCAACCATATCCGTCCAAACTTCCGCGGGTCTTGAAATGTCATCCGGAGATCAGGTTCAAAATCAATCACCATACGCGCATGAGGATCCAGCGTCTCCTGCTGTCCAGCGACCAAGATATCACCGCTCATGCGGAGATGGATAATAAGGTAATCGTCAGAAAGGGAAAATACTAAATACTTGCCTCGGCGGTTGATTGCTGCCACCTGCTGGCCAATAATGCGCGCTTGAAATTCTTTTTGGCTGGGTTCGGCGAGAGTTCTTGCCCACAGAATGATTGAGTCATGGATTGTTCTATTTACCAGCGAGGATTGGTCTCCGTTTCCAGATATAAGCCGGTTGGTGATCGTCTCAACTTCTGGGAGTTCTGGCATCAACTCACTCGTCAAACATCTCGCCTACACTGCGGCCCTCGTGAGCCCGAATGATCACCTCGGCTAGCAGGGGAGCAATGGATAGCACCGTAAGCTTACCTTTGAGCGGGGAGCATTTCTCAGGCAGGATGGGGATCGTATTCGTTGTTATGATTTCCTTTACGGGCAGAGCGGCTAAGCGTTGAACCGCATCACCAGAAAGTACCGGGTGGACGCTGATCAGATAGATGTTGCGGGCACCATTTGCTTTCGCGAGGTTAACCGCTTGGGAAGCAGAACCAGCCGTATCAATTTCGTCATCGACGACGATCACATCGTGGTCTGCGACATCACCGATCATGGTTAATGCCTCGGGCTGGTCATTGCTGCCTGAGCGCCGTTTTTCGATAAAGGCAATTGGGGCATCGATGCTGGCCGCAAAATTGCGCCCTTTCTTAGCAAAACCTAAATCTGCGGCCAGAACCACCGGGTTATACATCTGGGGCAAGACGCCCTTGACATAATCTGTCAAAATGTGGAACGCGGTCAGTACATCACCGGGGATGGAGAAGAAGCCTTGGATTTGACCGGCATGCAGATCAAGAGTCATATAGCGATCGGCGCCTGCGATCTCGATCATCTCGGCAACCAACCGGGCAGTAATTGGGACACGAGGTTTATCCTTCTTGTCTGAGCGAGCGTAACACAAGTATGGGACCACCGCAGTTACACGACTTGCCGAATCCAAGCGCAAAGTTTGCAGCATAATTAAGAGTTCCATCAAATTGCGGTGAACAGGCGGGCTGGTCGTTTGAATCACATAGACATCCTGCCCGCGCACACTCTTGTGCAGTTTGATGAACAGGTTGTCGTTAGGGAAATGAATAACTTCACGGCCATTTAATGGCAGATCGAGGTAATTTGCGATTTCCTGTGACAGGTCTGGTGAGGCGGTGCCAGCGAATAATTGGATCTCGCCGTAAATGTTTGCATCCCGGTACGTATGGTGTGGTGACATATGCGTATCCTCCCGTAGAAAAGCGACTTTAATCGGCTGACCATTCTGAGCGTAAAATACTCATGATGATTACATCCCAATACTTACCAGATTGGAACTCTGCCTGGCGCTGACGTCCTTCAAAGGTAAAGCCAGCTTTTTCATAAGACCGGATAGCTCCCGGGTTGTTCTCATAAACCTGCAGCGCGATGCGGTGGAGATTGAGCGTCTCGAACCCATGCGTCAGCAGGAGCCGCATCGTCTCGGTTCCAAAACCTTGGTTCCAATGCTTTGTTTCGCCAATAAATAGCCCCACTTCCGCTGAACGGTTGCGCCAATCGATGTTGTGGAACCCACAATTACCGATCGAGAGCCAAGTTTTTTCCTGCTTGATCTCAATCACCAGCGGCTGTTCTGTTGCCGGACCATCCAGCATGTTGTCAAACCAGCGTTCCTCGTTGCAGATCGATAACGGTAGATAGACCGTCAAGCCCGCACGAACTTGGGGATCATTTATCCATTCTCTGAACATAGGAATATCATCCCGTTCTGGCGCCCTCAGGCGAATCCGCTTGCCGTAGATCATGCTTGGCCTCCATCCAGTAGTAAATTCACTGCCTGCCAAGGGGAAACATGGCGGCGGACAACTAGCTCCAAGGTTGAAAAGTATCTTTCCTCTGGAAACGAATCCCGCCAACGATTAACTAAAGCTGCCTGGATTAAGGATTCGAGCTCGGACTGAAGGCGATATTTTTCTCTCTGAGACCAACCCTTGCCACTTTTTAAATGATCGCGATGCTGGTCGATTAACAATCCCAGCTCATCCACCCCAGCCCCTGTTGTTGCAACTGTACGAATGAGCTGTATCTCCCAAATATGCCCCTCACCAGTCGGTCCTGGTTCTTCAAGGTTCTGCTCGGATAAGAGTTGGTGGTGTGCAACCTGGTCCAGAAAACTGTGTTCGACCGGGTGGGCAAGCTCGAGCATAGATTTTAGTGCTCGTTCAGTGTTTTCGACACCAGGCCGATCAGCCTTATTGATGACCAGGATATCGGCAATCTCAAGAATACCAGCTTTAATCGCCTGGATATCATCGCCCAACCCGGGAGCTTCAACAACTATTGTGGTATGAGCCAAGCGGGCAATATCGACTTCCGCCTGACCAGCACCCACAGTCTCAATCATCACGATTTCAAATCCGGCTGCATCGAGAGCCTGTACGATGCCTGAAGTAGCTACAGCTAAACCGCCCAGCGAGCCGCGCGAAGCCATAGAACGGATGAAAACACCCGGGTCTCCAGACAGGTCACGCATACGAACGCGATCTCCGAGGATAGCTCCTCCCGTAAACGGACTCGATGGGTCAACAGCCACAACAGCAACCCGCCGGGGGCTGGAGCCATCCGGCGGATTACGGTAATAACGAGCGAGCTGGTTTACGAGGGAGGATTTCCCGGTACCGGGAGCTCCCGTCACACCCACTAGATGTGCTTGACCGGTGTGCGGGAAGAGATCATCAAGAATACGGCGTCCTTCCGGGGTATCATTTTCAATCTGTGTTAGTGTGCGGGCAAGGGCCAGCCTATTTCCATTGAGGAGTGATTCTACGGCAATCATAGAAGGCTAATGAGGTCGTTCATCGGCGATCACCTGCCGGATATCACGGACGATATCAGTCGTTAGAGTGCCAGGACCATAAACACCGCTGACCCCCATATTCAAGAGCTTATTTACATCTTCATCGGGTACGATGCCGCCGATGAATACTTTTACCTTTTCCTGGTGGTTCGCACGGAGCAATTCGAAAATGCGCGGGACCAAAGCCATGTGAGCTCCAGAGAGGATTGACAGACCGATCACATCGACATCCTCCTGCAGTGCAGCCTCGGCGATCATCTCTGGGGTTTGCCGTAATCCGGTATAGATCACTTCCATACCGGCATCGCGCAAGGTACGGGCAACGACTTTGGCCCCGCGGTCATGCCCATCTAAGCCGGGTTTGGCGATCAAAACACGCAGTTTTGGTTCGTCCATGTTTACCTCTCGTATCTACATGGTTTGATTCGATTATACCCCAAGTGCATTACTGGTATCGCAGCAGACGGCCTGCTTAATGAGACTTAAGTACCCTAGAAAAACAGCCAGATCAATGCCACAATAACATTGCATAATCGGAAAGTTAAATTCTACCGCTTTTGTAATGTGATCGACCTTCTCCAGATAGAAGTCAAGATATAATTAAATAATAGGCCGTGATTGTGTCAGGGACACAAACAATAAAATGGGGCGTGATCGTTTTATTTCGAAATTGAAGAAGGGTGTAGCAAATAGTTTACACCTTCTGGGTGTTAGAACCCATCCAATACGGGTGTTAATCATTCTGACGATTGCGGTAATCCTAGCTGAGGTTCTCGGCTCAATCACGCTGCATCTATTGCACCCAGAAGCTTCAATTCTCCATATTATCCTGGACGCAGTGATCATACTGGTGGCAACTTTTCCGGTCCTTTACTTCCTGGCTTACCGACCATTGCAATCAGTATTTTCCGCCTATCAGAAAAGCGAAAAAGCGCTCCAGGCAGCTAACCTGGAGCTTGAAGTCCATGTCGCCAATCGCACTAACGAACTGTTGGAGACCAACGAAGCGCTGCGCCGGGAAATGGAAGATCGCTGGCGGGCAGAGGCCGAACTGCATTTACAAACCCAGGCTGTTGAAGCAGCGGCAAATGGAATTGTGATCACCGATTTGGATGGAAATGTGAGCTGGGCGAACCCGGCATTTGAGGCGATGACCGGATATAGCTTGACGGAAATCTTGGGACGCAAGCTAAATATCTTAAAATCCGGACAACATCCAGCTAAGTATTACGCAAATTTGTGGGACACAATCCTCGCCGGCAAGGTATGGCGGGGTGAGATCATCAACCGCCGTAAGGATGGTTCCACCTATGTTGAAGAGCAAACTATTACTCCGGTATTCAATCCAAACCAGGATCTAACCCATTTCATTGCCATTAAGCAAGATATTACGAAGCGTAAAGAAGCTCAGAACGCTCTGGAAAATGAACGCGAGCGTTTGTACTCCTTGTTAGATGGACTGCCGGCATATGTATACCTGAAAGCTCCCGATTATTCGATTCGTTTCGCAAACCGCCAATTCCATGATTTATTCGGCAACCCAAATGGCAAGCTTTGCTATCAGGTCGTCCGCGGGCGTGAAGAACCCTGCCAGGAATGCCCAACAATCGATGTGTTTGATAAAAGTTTGCCCTTCCAATGGGAGCGCCAGCTGCCAGACGGCAGGATATTCCAGTTGTATGACTATCCCTACCAGGAATATGATGGCACTGACCTGGTCATGCAGCTCGGTATTGATATCACGGCTCGTAAAAAGGCGCTATCCGCCCTTGAAGAACGCAACCGGGAGTTGCAAATGCTCAGTGCCGAAGAACGAGCCCAACGTCTGCTTAGTGAGAGTCTTTTCGAAGCAGCCCAAGCGCTTAGTGAAAGTTTGGATATGCAGGAGGTGCTCGATCGAATTTTGGAACAAGTCCAGCGTGTTATCCCCTATGATACAGCAGCCATCATGCTCATCGATGACAACGAATTGCGCTTGGCTGGGATTCGTGGCAGGGATGGGATACCAGCTCCTGCCCAGGGACTTACCGAAGGTTTGCGACTCGACTCCAATCCAATATTCCAATCCGTTTGTCAGGGACGACAGCATGTATTGATTGATGATACTTACGCAGATCGCAGTTATCAGCGTATCAAAGGGTTAGAGTGGGCCCGATCAATCCTGGCCGTACCGCTCATCTTTGGTGATGATGTTCTAGGTTTGATCACTCTGGTGAGTGAGCGCCGTGCAACGTTCAACCTAGTATCAGCCAATCAATTAGATTCATTCGCTAGTCACGCCGTGTTGGCGATCAACAATGCGAGCCTGTACCAGGCTGAGCAAATCGCCCGCAGCACGGCAGAGATTATGCGCGATGCCAGTCAGGTGTTGACTACCAGCCTAGATCTGGATGAAGTGTTGTCCCAATTGCTCGATTATCTGTATAAAATGATCCCATATGACAGCGCTTGCATCCTGCTGCAGAGCGAAGAGAGCTACTTTACCATTGAAGCCGCTCATGGCTACGAACGTTTTACTGACGTGGATATCGCCGGACAGAGCTCAATCGACCCATATCAAGCTTCACCTATCAATACCATTTGGGAAACGGGCGCGGGGTTGTTGATACCAGACATCCAGCAGTATCCACAATGGCAGCCGCCGGCTGGCCACGAACACGTACGCAGCTGGCTGGGAATCCCAATGCTGGTGAGTGACCGGATGATTGGTTTCACCTGCCTTGAGCACACGCTACCCGGCTATTTCACCAGCGAGCATAAGCAGTGGGCGGATGCCCTGGTTAGGCAAGCTGTGGCGGGGATCCACAACGCTCAACTCTTTCGAGAGGTCCAGACCAGCCAGAGCCGCCTGAAAGCACTTTCACATCAACTGGTTGAAATCCAGGAGAATGAACGGCGTTACGTGGCGCGCGAGCTGCATGATGAGGCCAGCCAGGCATTGACCGCCCTGAAGGTGGAACTGCGCCTATTGGATGATATGGGTGGGGATCGAGAGTCAATTCACCGTGCGACCAAGGCCATGAAAGCTACTGTTGATACAGTGATGGAGAACCTGCACCGTTTAGCCATTGACCTGCACCCATCCAGTCTCGATCGTCTGGGGCTGCTGCCAGCTCTGAATCAGTACGGTGAAACGCTCAGCCAGAAATATGGTATCGATATCCAAGTCGAATCCCTGGGCATGGATGAACGATTAGCGAAAGATATCGAGACAAATTTGTACCGCATTGCGCAGGAAGGGGTAGCGAACAGCCTGCGGCATGCTCATGCAAGCAATATTGCTATTCTACTGGAAAAACGAGGACCAAGGATTGTCCTGATCATTGAAGATAATGGAGATGGTTTTAACCCACAAAACATCCATGAAGCGGACCACCTAGGGCTGTTCGGCATCCGTGAGCGTGCTCAAATGCTGGGTGGTGACTTGACGATTGAAAGCAAGCCGGGCAGTGGGACGACCTTGTATGTGGAGGTTCCTGATGGCGATTAGGATCATTGTGACCGATGATCACGGGCTGCTGCGAGCCGGCATGCGTACCTTGCTTGACCAACAGACAGATTTTGAGGTGGTGGGTGAAGCTGAGAACGGTGCCCAGGCGGTGGAACTGGTTAAACGTTTGCAGCCGGACGTGGTGCTGATGGACATCAGCATGCCGGATATGGATGGTCTGGAAGCGATGAAAAAGATACTTGCCAATGATCCCAACGCGCGCGTGCTGCTGGTGACCGTACACGAGGACACAGGTTTAATGCGTGAGGCGATTCATATCGGGGCGGCAGGCTATATCCTCAAACGGGCGGTGGAGTCAGAGCTGATCGATGCTATCCATGCTGTGCTGAAAGGCGAGATATACATCCATCCGGCGATGACGCGCGGCCTGCTCGAGCAAGCAAACCAGCCGGTTGAAAACAGCACCCGGGCCGAGACGCTGACTGTCCG
>JBFENN010000105.1:0-10378 GCA_041551115.1 Anaerolineales bacterium | reverse complement strand
TGCTGGATGCACAAGCAGGGTAACTTCATCACCGGTTTCTTCCCCGAGGGTTCAGAAGCGGGCGTGGATTACGACTTCTTCTACCTGCCGCCGGTGGACGATGCCTACGGCAAGCCGTTCTTGGTAGCTGGTGACATGATGTCAATGTTCAATGACCGCCCTGAGGTTCGGGCGTTGATGGAGTTCTTCACCACACCGCAGTCGGCTTCTGGCTGGTTGCAGAACGGTGGTGCGTTGGCGGCTCACCAGACCGCTACACCGGAAATGTACGGTGTGGATCTGGAGCGCGGTATTGCCGCGTTGGTATCCGAGGCGACCAGCTTCCGCTTCGACGGCTCGGACTTGATGCCGGGCGAAGTTGGTGCAGGTTCCTTCTGGACCGGCATGACCGATTACGTTAGCGGTGCGGCTGATCTGGACACCGTCCTGGCTGAAATCGATGCCTCCTGGCCTGAGTAGAATCTAGTAGCACAGACTGCCAGTCCTCTATGGACTGGCAGTCTTTCTATAAGGAGTTGTCTCATGGCACAACTTGATGCGACAAAGAATCAAGAAGCCAATGCGTTTACCAGGTTAATCGCCTGGTTGGGGCGCGTGATTGTGGCCTTGATTATCCCGTTGTTGGCCTTTGTTGTGATCTACTATGGTTTCATATTCCTGCGGGATACGTCTGCACCCCGTTGGGTAATGGCTGCAGTTGCCATCGTTTGGGGCGTCGGCGGTATTGCTTTGCTCTATTGGGTGTTCAATGTTATCGTTGAACGTCTCCCGGATCAGTGGCGGCTGCGTTTGACCCCCTTCGTTTTTGTGGGGCCGGCGTTAGCTATCCTATTCTGGTATCTTGCCTTTCCGGTTGTTCGGACTTTCTGGTTAAGCCTTTTCGGTAGAGATGGCCCACCGCGCGATGCTGGTATTTTTGAAGCACTGCAAAGTGATGCCTTCGTGGGTTTAACGAACTACATTTCCCTGTTTAGTGAACGCCTGCTGCAGGAAGCCTTGCGCAACAACTTGATGTGGATAGTTTTTGGTAGCACCTTGTCAGTAGCGCTTGGTTTGGTGATTGCTATGTTAGCCGACCGCAGTAAATTTGAACGGGTTTCAAAATCGCTGATCTTCTTGCCGATGGCGATATCATTTGTGGGTGCCAGCGTGATCTGGAACTTTATGTATGAATCCCGCCCTGTTGAACTGCCCCAGATCGGTTTGTTGACCGCCATTACTGTAGCACTTGGTGGGCAGCCTCATCCCTGGGATAAATGGGTGGCCATTGCCCCCTGGAACAACCTTTTCTTGATCTTGATCGTCGTTTGGCTGCAGTCTGGCTATTCAATGGTGCTGTTCTCGGCGGCATTGAAGGGCATCCCGGAGGAGATCATAGAGGCTTCTCGGGTGGACGGAGCGAGTGAAATCCAAGTGTTTCTCCGCATCATGATTCCCTACATCATGGGTACCATCATCACTGTATGGACGACGATCGTTATTTTCACGTTGAAGATCTTCGATGTGGTGTGGGTGATGACCGGGGGGCAGTTTGGTACGCATGTGATTGCCACTCAGTTTTACCGCCAATCATTCACTGCTAGGAACTCGGGAGTCGGTTCGGCGATAGCAATTGTCCTTTTGCTAGCCGTCGTGCCGGTAATGATTTATAACCTGCGCCAGTTCCGGGAACAGGAGGCATTTTAGCATGGGCAGACAAAGTAGAACTAGCGTAATCTTGGTTAACACGATCCTCGTGCTGATTGTCTTCATCTGGACCATCCCTACCTTCGGGTTGTTTGTCTCCTCTTTTCGTAATCGCTTCGATATCCAAACTTCCGGGTGGTGGAATGTATTTCCACATCGTGAATGGGAGACAGTAGCCGTATCTGACCCCAAAGAGCTAAACCTTGACCCGGACAGCGTGATGTCGGTGGAAGGCGTGCAAGGTACCTTTGACGAACTCCGGGAAGGTGTTGCATCACCCGATGGTGACACCCGCGTAACCTGGGTAGGGAATAAGCGTCTTGGTCGGATCGAAGTTCAAAAGCAGGTCTGGACGGTCACCTGGGATTTCAGCCTGGATAATTACCGGCAGATCTTGACTCCCAGCAGCTACGAGATAACCAAGGCTGATGGCACTGTCGAATCGGTTCCGGGTCAAAACATGACCCAAGCCTTCATCAACAGCTTAGCAGTCTCGATTCCATCAACGATCATCCCAATCTTGATCGCTGCTTTTGCCGCGTACGGATTTGCGTGGATGAACTTTCCTGGCCGGCGCCCATTTTTTATTCTCATTGTTGGGCTCCTGGTTGTACCCCTGCAGCTTGCGTTAGTGCCAATCCTGCGGGACTATAACAGTTTGGGTTTAAACGGCACCTTCCTGGCGGTCTGGCTTGCCCATACTGGCTTTGGTTTGGCCTTGGCGACATACTTGTTGTATAACTACATCAGCACCCTGCCGCGCGAGACATTGGAGTCAGCATTCATCGATGGCGCTTCGCATTTTACGGTCTTCACCCGCCTTGTGTTGCCGCTCTCTGTTCCAGCGCTGGCTTCGTTTGCTATCTTCCAATTCCTGTGGGTATGGAACGATTACCTGGTGGCACTAACCTTCTTAGGCGTCGATCCGACTTTTAAAGTTGTCACCCAGCGGTTGGCTGACCTTACCGGTACTTTTGGCAACGATTGGCATTTATTGACTGCTGGAGCCTTCTTCACCATGCTCCTGCCGATGATCGTGTTCTTCGCCTTACAGCGCTACTTTGTACGCGGCCTGCTTGCTGGATCGGTGAAAGGCTGATCGCTCGGAAAACGATACTTATATTCGTAAATCTGACATTGATCATGCAGCATGTGACTAGAATTGCTGTTGGTTAACTATTAACGCGGCAAAGAGTCATGTCTATCTTACTTACCTTTGATTGGGCACTATACTTCAAGTGGATCATGGCGACGACAGTTGGCTGGTTGTTGGGTAGATATCTTTTCCCGAATCTTGCTGTTATCGTTCTGGGGATTGGGATTGGTGTGCTGCAAGGATTTGTCCTGCAAAGTTACTTGAGTAAATTTTGGAACTGGATAATTGCGACCTCACTCGGGTGGGCGTTAGGATCTTCGGTAATCCTGGTAGGGGGACTAAGCAGCATGGATCTGATCGCTGCGTTGCTGATCGGAATTACAACCGGTACTGCCCAGTGGCTGGTACTGCGCAAAGAGCTGCGCTGGAGCGGCTGGTGGATTATGATTAGTATCGTTGCCTGGACTTCTGGAATGGTACTTCTCCCCGGGATTATCTTGACAGGGGTAATAGCTGGAGCAGTAACTGGTATCGCTTTGGTATTGTTGATTCGCTTCCCGAATACAGAAACGATTGCTTCTTGAATCGATGTGCGGTCGTTCTCGCAGGCATAGGAGATAGATGTGATATCGGTATATTGATACTTATGGGGTCTGCTAATGCAAGTATTAGCCAACGATTCAGTATAGTCACGAAATTACACGCACAAAGATCCGTTAGTTAGCAGAGGTAGCATAAAGATGCCTGAAATTAGTCATTCGGCTTGGTATAAGGATGCAGTGTTTTATGAAGTCTATGTGCGCGCTTTCTCAGATAGCAATGGTGATGGACATGGTGACCTGCCTGGATTAACCCAGAAACTTGATTATCTGCAGGAACTGGGGGTCGATGTGATTTGGCTGCTGCCAATCTACTCATCACCTTTGAAAGATGACGGCTATGATATTTCGGATTACTACAAAATCCTTCCGGAGTATGGAACAATGGATGATTTTCAGGATTTTGTTAACTCAGCCCATCAGCGCGAGATGCGTGTAATTATGGATTTGGTTCTCAACCACACCTCGGACCAGCATCTTTGGTTCCAAGCTGCCCGGTTGGACTCTAACTCCCCGTATCGCGACTACTATGTTTGGAGTGACACAGATCAAAAATACCAGGATGCACGCATCATTTTTACTGATACCGAAAACTCAAACTGGACCTGGGATGAGCAGGCTGGGCAGTATTTCTGGCATCGTTTCTATTCTAGTCAACCCGACTTGAACTATGAAAATCCTGCTGTCCAAGACGAAATGATAAACATCATGCATTTTTGGTTGGATCTGGGCATAGATGGTTTTCGGGCTGACGCGGTACCCTATTTATATGAAAGGGATGGTACAGATTGTGAGAATCTTCCCGAAACCCATGTCTACTTAAAACGCATCCGGCGTTTCATCGATGAAAACTATCCTGGGCGAATTTTGCTGGCAGAAGCAAATCAATGGCCTGAGGATGTGCTGCCTTATTTTGGTGTTGGTGATGAGTTTCATATGGGTTTTCATTTCCCCGTGATGCCGCGCTTATACATGGCGTTGCGGCAGTCTAATGTTAAACCGCTGGTTGACATCCTAGCCCGAACTCCTGAAATCCCTAGAGACTGCCAATGGTGTATCTTCTTGCGCAATCATGATGAGTTAACGCTGGAAATGGTAACTGAGGCAGAACGCGAATGGATGTGGAGGGAATTCGCGCCAGATCCGCGCATGCGTTTGAACCTGGGCATCAGACGACGTCTGGCGCCCCTTCTCGATAATGACAAGCGAAAAATTACATTAATGAATTCATTACTGTTCACTCTCGCCGGCTCCCCCATTATCTATTACGGTGATGAAATTGGCATGGGGGATAATATCTCTTTGCCAGACCGGAATGGTGTGCGGATGCCGATGCAGTGGGCTGAACAATTTAATGGTGGATTCTCTTCGGCAGATAGCAGCATGCTTTATACACCTATGGCTAGCGATGATGTTTACGGCTATTCAAAAGTAAACGTCGCAGCCCAAAAGACTGAGCCAGCGTCATTATTCTGGTTGATTCACCGCATGGTTGCAGTTAGAAAGCAGCACCGGGTAATTGGTAGAGGTGATTTTTCATGGGTTTCTTGTGGTACTGAGCAGGTCGCTGCTTACTTGCGTAGCTCGCCCGCCGAGCAGCTGCTGATTATCAACAATCTATCGGCGAACCCACAAGCAATCAAGTGCCAATTACCACATTGGCAGGAAGGAGTGCTCCATGACCTGCTCACTGGTGCGCAATTTCCAGTATACGGTGGGGTCCTATCAATAGCACTCAACCCCTACCAGTATTTTTGGCTCGCTCGCTAATCCACTCAACAGATTTTGAAATACTTCTTCTTGGGTACCATGGAACGCCCCATTGATTTGTGACACTCGACATATCGATTTGTGATATGCGTCCCTTGATCGAATTAATGAAATCTGTCACAATATGATGGATTAACATTCATCAACGTAGATGTAGATAATGAAAGGGAGTGAACATGAGTAATTCTTCTGACTTTCCAGGGCTTCGTAAATTCGTACCGACCGAACTTAAACTGCGTTATCCAGTCCCATCGGACATTGATATCGCGCAAGAAGCAGAGCTCAAGCCAATTGCACAGGTTGCTGAAGAGGTGGGATTAAGGCGTGATGAATTGGAATTGTACGGTGATTATAAGGCCAAGGTGAAATTGGAAGTATTGGATCGCCTTAAGGATGTCCCTGATGGAGTGTATATCGATGTCACCGCGATAACCCCCACACCGCTTGGCGAGGGTAAAAGCACGACGATGGTCGGGTTGAGCCAGGCATTGGGAGCGCACCTCGGCAAACGCGTCTTCACCTGCATCCGCCAGCCTAGCCAGGGACCGACTTTTGGCATCAAAGGTGGTGCTGCAGGCGGTGGCTACAGCCAGGTTATTCCAATGGAAGATTTCAACCTACACTTAACCGGTGATATTCATGCCATCACAGCCGCCAACAATTTATTGGCTGCAGCTTTAGATGCGCGCATGTTTCATGAATCCCGCCAATCTGATGAAGCTCTTTTCCGCCGGCTCTGCCCACCCGATAAAGATGGCAACCGAAGCTTCTCTCCCTCGATGCTAAAAAGACTGCAGAAATTGGGCATTAATAAAACTGATCCCAATGATTTAACCGAAGCAGAGATCAGCCGCTTTGCGCGTCTCGATATCGACCCAGATATGATAACTTGGCGGCGAGTTGTGGACACCAACGACCGCATGCTCCGCACGATTACGATTGGACAGGGACCCGACGAGAAGGGCTTTACCCGCGAGACCGGTTTTGACATCACTGTCGCCAGCGAGATTATGGCTATCTTAGCACTTACAACCGATTTAGCAGATATGCGTGAGCGGTTCGGTCGCATTGTGATTGGTACAAATCGCCAAGGGGAAGCAGTTACCGCCGAAGATCTCGGCGTAGCTGGGGCGATGACTGTCATCATGAAGGATGCAATTAAACCAACCCTGATGCAGACACTTGAGGGAACACCTGTATTTGTCCATGCCGGTCCCTTCGCAAATATCGCCCATGGCAACTCGTCTATTGTTGCCGACCGGATTGCCCTAAAGCTCGCAGATTATGTGGTTACGGAATCTGGTTTTGGTGCTGACATCGGGATGGAAAAATTCTTTGACATTAAATGTCGCTACTCAGGATTAATCCCGAGTGTGGTGGTGCTTGTTGCAACCGTTCGCGCTCTCAAGATGCACGGCGGCGGGCCGAAAGTATCGGCAGGGAAACCTCTTGACCCAGCTTACACAGAAGAGAATTTGGATCTGCTCAGGGCAGGTTTAGGTAATCTGCAAGCTCATATCAAAAACGCGCTCAGTTTTGGCATCCCCGTTGTGGTAGCTGTGAACTCCTTTGCTGACGATACGGAAGCTGAAGTAGAGTTAGTAAGGCAAGCAGCATTGGAAGCCGGCGCAGAAGATGCTGCAGTTTCAAGGCACTGGATGGAGGGCGGTGAGGGTGCGGTCAAATTGGCGGAGGCGGTTGTTAAAGCTGCCGAAAAACCCAGTAACTTCAAATTCTTATACCCGCTCGATATCCCGATTAAAGAAAAAATCGAGACGATCTGTAGAGAGATTTACGGTGCGGATGGGGTGGATTACTCACCCGAAGCCGAGACGAAGATTGAACTTTATACGAAATTAGGCTTTGATAAAATCCCGCTCTGCATGGCAAAAACCCACCTCAGCCTCAGTCATGACCCGAACCTGAAAGGAGTTCCTAAGGGTTTCCGTGTTCCAATCAATGATATCCGGGCGTCAGTTGGTGCTGGGTTCTTGTATCCCTTAGTTGGACAGATGCGTACCATGCCTGGTCTGCCCACCCGTCCGGTCTACTTTGATGTCGACCTGGATCTAGAAACTGGGCGTGTAATCGGTCTATTCTAGAAGATCAGTTGCACGAATTTTAAGGAAGCAACATCACACTGCTGGCGGAACAAAGGACCCTTATTCCGCCAGCAGTTCATATATAATATAATCGGTAATTGTCTGTTGAGGATGGACAGCGATATCATCATAGGTTTACAAGCTGCCCATAACTTGGGTCAAGGTTTCTTAGAATTCGTTCTCTTGGTTAACCATTTTGGTTATGTACGCGCTAGTGATGGATTATATGGTGGTCGGGTCAGTAATTGAAACTTTTTTCAAGTGATAACATCTTTGTTCAATTGCGGGCAAACATCCCAATGACCATCACCAAGATGATCATGACCGCAATCACTGTGAAAATGATCTGTTGGATTCTCATCTTGCGTGCAGCTCTATTTGATTGAGTTTTTTTCTTCTTAGCCATATTTTCTCCTAATCTAATTCCGATTTTATCGCTAATGCGAGTTTTCGATTGATCCCCGGGACAGACTCGAGTTCTTCAACAGAGGCTTGCTCGATCCCTTTGAGCGACCCGAAATGCTGGAGTAACTGTTTGCGTCTTGTGGGACCAATCCCTTGTATTGTATCCAGCCTGGAAGCTAATCCTAACTTCGTTCTCCGTTTTCGGTGGGAGGTTATAGCAAACCGGTGAGCCTCGTCACGAATCCGTTGGACAAGATACAGTCCTTGTGATTGCCGCGGCAGGATGATAGGTTTGCGCTTTCCTGGGACAAATATTTCTTCATTCTGTTTTGCGACTCCAGCGATATGGATTTGTTCCGCGAGTTCATAGTGCTCCATTACTTTAATAGCCCGTCCAAGTTGCCCTTTCCCTCCATCAACCAGGATTAAATCCGGCAGCATGGCAAAGGATGGATCTGGTTTTTTACCCGGTGTCTCCTTTGTCTCCTGGATGGCGCCCCACCGTTTAAACCGTCTCCGCAGGACTTCTTCCATGCTGGCAAAGTCATCCGGTCCACTTACATTGCGGATATTGAAACGGCGGTAATGCTGTTTTTTTGGCACGCCTTGTTCAAAGACAACCATACTTCCGACGGCAGCCGTCCCCTGTGTGTTAGAAATATCATAACACTCAATACGGCTGAGGGGTTCAGTGAGTTCGAGCGCAGCCTGCAGCTCAGCTAATGCTTCAGTTTGGCGGTGGCGGTCGGCTTGCCACTGAGCTCGCAAAGCCGTAAGTGTCTCGGCCGCGTTCTCCGCGGCCATATTGACCAGGTCTTTTTGCTGGCCTGCCTTGGGGATAAGCAGTTCGACCTGCCCAGAGCTGCTTTTATTGCGTAACCATTGCTGGATTATTTGGGCTTCTTCAAGTTCGTGTGGTAGCAGGACTTGGGGTGGCACTAAAGGCGATTGGTCATAGAATTGCTTGATGAATTCCGCCATGACGCTGGGATCTGGAGATTCAGCTGTACCCTCCAGCAAGAAATATTCCCGGCCGATGAGCTTGCCTCCACGTATGAAGAACACTTGCACGCAAGCCTCTCTTTCAGATCGAGCCATAGCAATCACATCCGAATCGACATATTCAGAGGAGATCACTTTCTGACGTTCAACAATGCTGTCGATTGCCTGTAGCTGATCACGAACCGTTGCAGCTTTTTCGTACTGCAATTCCTCCGCTGCCTTTGTCATTTGCGATTGTAGCCGCGCGACGATATTCTCTGTACGCCCTAACAGGAATTGACACAGGTCATCGATCATTGCTCGATATCCATCCTGATTTACTGCACCGATGCACGGGGCGATGCAGAGTTTGATATCGTAATAAAGGCATGCGCGTTCGTCGCCTCCAGTGATCGTCCTGTCACAAGTCAAGTATGGGAAAATTCGGCGGATCACATCCAGAGTCTGATGTACCGCCCATACGCTGGTGTAGGGGCCAAAATAGCGCGCTCCATCCTGCACCATCCGGCGTGTAACTGTCACTTTAGGGAAGGGGTCTGCCCAATGAACTTTGATATACGGGTACGTTTTATCATCTTTCAGCCGGATGTTGTAGTGCGGCCGGTATTTCTTGATCAGGTTCATCTCTAAGATCAGGGCTTCTAGCTCGGAGTCGACAACGATCCAATCGATATCACTGATCCTTCGGACGAGCTGTTGGGTTTTACGATGGTGCTGTGCGCTGTTGTGAAAATAAGACCGCACCCGGTTGCGCAGGTTGACTGCTTTACCCACGTAAATAACTTTCCCCGATTTGTCTTTCATGAGATAGCAGCCGGGTTTAGTGGGGACCACTTTTAGTTGTGATTCAATTCGATTGTCGATTTCCATCACGTCGGTATTTTAACACGCTGTTCCCTTTCCTGGCTTTCCTGAGGTGTGATTCCCCATTCTATCCATCTGACATAGGAAGTCGATGTTTAAAAGCAGGTATAATTCACCCTGCTATGGATACAGAATTGGAAGTGCTTGTTGGAAAGTTGCTTAGGCAGCGTGGCTTGCGGTTGGCTGTTGCCGAATCTTGTACTGGTGGATTGATCGGACATCGGATAACCAATGTGCCTGGGTCATCAACTTACTATATGGGCAGCGTAACGGCTTATGCGTATGAGGCCAAAGTGCGTATATTGAGTGTAAAGTGGCGCACGTTGGAAACCTATGGAGCGGTAAGTGAAGAGACCGTATTAGAGATGGCAACGGGGGTCAGGCGGGCGTTGGCCGCGGATATCGGTCTGTCAATCAGTGGCATTGCTGGTCCGGGCGGCGGTACTCCTGAAAAACCGGTCGGATTGACCTGGATCGGAATCAGCTCCTACGCAACGAACCGCGCCTATCAGCATGTCTGGGCGGGTGACCGATTGGCTGTGAAGGAACAATCGGCGCAGCAAGCCTTACGTTGTTTGGTTGAATTCCTCCAAGATCAACCCGTAGTTGAATCAAAAAGGTAGCGAATTCCAATCTGGAGAGTGGTCAGTAGAGATCAGTTTTTATTGATATCTAATACAGGCAATAATCCCCACAGAGCGGTAAGGTTCTCTCTGTGGGGATTATCATTTTATGTCATGATGCAATCAATATGATGTGGTTTATCCTAAGCGCGCCCTCTCTGTTTGAGCTGTGTCTTGGTCCAGTTTTTGGAAGAGCGGCTTGGGTTTGCGTAATTTCTGCCCTGGCTTAAG
>JBFENN010000104.1:0-10400 GCA_041551115.1 Anaerolineales bacterium | reverse complement strand
TGGTTTTTAGATCCGTTGTGAATCTTTGATATTGAACAGCTTAATATAACGATCTGTCGTCAACTCAGCGTTGCTGTACTGCAGGATGCCCTCACATTCGGAAAGCATTCCCCTCGATTTCCAAGTACAAGTTTTCTCATTGCTTCAGGTGAGGTACAGTAATGGTCAGTTGTTTAGGGCTCACAGCGATATGTATTCCGATCTAGAATCCAATTTAGGATTGCAATGATAACCCCCGGATTGGGCTCTGTTGCTGCCTTCAAACGAGGGAAATCTAAGCATCAGATCATCTTGTCTCGAAAAACGCTATGCTTATTACGTGGTTTGGGGTGGGTAGCGATAATATTGTCTCCATGCCCACAGGGCAAAAATACCCATACCCACAAAACCAGTCAGTGCAGGGCCTGTTAATCCCAGGAATATCCCAATACCCATCGCAAGAAACAACCACGTAATCGTGTAGATCATCAAAAGCCCTGGCCGCCGGATATTTTGGGGCTTAAGAATTACGGTGAGCAGTACGGCAATCAACCACCATCCAATAAAGTTCTGCCACGGGATCCCATAATATGCTCCTGGTTGTTCCCACAACCAGAATTCTTGGCTGACCATCAGTGGGTCCATGTACAAGTCCCACACCGTGAAGACCAAACCTGACATGGCAGGGTAGACGATAGCATACATTTTCCCAAGTCGGATCTGGTAAGCCGAAAGGATATATTCGCTCACGCACCAGGCGGGGAATAGCATCATTACCCAAGCCATCGGGATCAATAATGGAACACCAAATGCTTGCGGCATTAAGTGCAATGTATAGCTGTATCTCCCAAAAACTGTCCCATATCGAGAACCGACGTACTCCAGCAGCCAGGTGGCACCAAAGATTATTACTGCTGACCGAAGAATCCTATTACCTGGCCAGGATATATTCACGACCAAAAATGTCGCGATTAATTGACATACCACTGTCAGACTGGTCATGACTGGAAACGTCCTCATTCCGCAGGCTGAAATCAACAGTGGGGTGGCAATCATCGACGCTACCCACAACCCAAAACTGACTTTCTGTGGCAGTCTTGGAGTTTCCAATAATGGATCCGAAGTGTCTATCGTCATGCCATAACCCTTCCATACTCCATCACATGGGTAGGATCGAAAAAATCTCGTTGATCCTCGTTACTCCGATAATAATTCATTCTACAATGTTCTTGAGAAATTCTGCGAGCATCGATATTCAGCTGATAATATCGAGATTTATCTGAACGTACAGGATAACAGCTTATCGATCACCAAACAGTCCTGAGAGGTGCTACAGTCAAATCCCGGATATCCGACAATATTACTGGAGCAAATGTTCGTCGTGGAGGGTTGCAAAGACCGTGAAGGATAAGTTTGGATACCAAGATAACCATAAATCTCAGGGGCAAGAAGCTTTCGGGCTGCGCATAGCTGAAACTCCCGCTGGAAATACGTACTGGATTGAAGACCAGCAGGGTCGGGTAGTGTTTCAAGGCCGGCAGCGTGAGCAGAATTTGATTCGCCAGTTGGATATACTAGAATTTCTCTTGGATTGGCATGCCCGAAAAAAGCGCTGGAGTAGGAGTTCTTGGTGGTTGGAATGGCACCGCCAGGAGTTGTATAGATCGTCAAAAAAGTAAGATTTATGCATGAAATTACTTCGCGTTATATGAATGATTCTTTCACGTGAGGTTAATGAAAACTGGGGTCCATCTGGACCCCAGTTTTTGATTTCCTTGTGTTTGATTGTTGCTGATCACCCCATTTTCCAAGTAGTTAGCATATAACAGTAGCGTTAATTTGCATGGGATATTTGCTTGATTAGTTTTTTGTTCCGAATGATTCGCGCACGCCAGGCAGCATGATATAGATGAGAATCAGCGCATTGAGCACGAGAGATACTTGCATATCTGCTGGACCAACTTCGCTAACAATTAGAGCAACGAAATTGAGAACGAGGTTATATACAGTAATGACCGCCAGGAAGAGCCAGGCTCCAGGATCGACCTGCCACAGCATCTTTGTCAACCAGATATACACCCATGCTAGCAAGCCGTACATCATGGCATACCAAAGACTAAATACGCGGATCGCAGGCCCCGGTCCAAACCAGGGGACTAATCCTAGCCATCGTAAAGTCATGAATACTGCCCAAACAGCAAATAATCCAGCTAAGAATGCCAGTATCGTGACACCAATTGGTCGTTGTTTCGTATCCATAATTGTATTCTCCTTCGTACGTATCATTTCCCATGCAAGATGGATTAATTTAACCTACATGCTCTGCCAATGTTTTAACACACTTTGGGCAATTCAGTTACGCGTCTTATGGGATGAACTGGCTGAAATATGAGATCAGGACGCTCTTATATGAGCGTCCTGATGATTATTATTATGGGGTTGTTGGGGGTACTTGTGGTAATGCTGGTTGACCGATGCTGCGTTGGATGAACATTTCAATCTCTGGAGGCAGTACCGGGTCAGTAGGTACCCGGTCGATCCAGTAATCGCGGATCTCAATCTCAGAGTCATCGCGAATTCCCTGCAGCCACTCGAAGAACGCCTGTTGGTGTCTCTGTTCCAGTTCTTCATTACTTAAGGGGCGCTCTTCACGACCGATAAGTTGGATGATATGGAAACCGAAATTGGTTTCCACAGGGTCACTAACCTCTCCAATTTCTAGCGAAAATGCTGCGTCTTCAAACTCAGCGACCATCATCCCGCGACCAAACCAACCTAAATCGCCGCCGCGGTCTTTATTACTGGTATCTGTAGAGAGCTCCGCAGCTAGATCATGCCATGCTTCTCCTGCTGCTAATCGTTCCAGGACGAGTTCAGCGGTTGCCTGGTCAGCTACTAGGATGTGTTTTGCCCAAACCTGTTCTTCAGTCGATTCGCCGCTCAGTTCTGCTCGCATAGATTCTTGTAGTTTTTGATAGTACAGCTGCTTGCGAATGATATCGCGCAGGTCATTTTCGTCGAAACCAATGCTATCGTTAAAATTCACGAGCGCTTGTTCGTATTGAGATTGGAAGCTATCCTCAGTGTAAGGTGTTGGTGAGGCTGTCGGTGCACTAGTCGGAGTGATCGTTGGAATGGATGTCGGAGTGGCGGTGATTGTGATCACCTCAGTTGGTGTTGCGGTTGCTGTCGGTGGGATCAGGGCTTTCTGCTGGGCAGACAAAGTTGAAGTTGGAATCGGTTCCGATGTAGGTTGACTGGTAGGAGTACCGTTGGCATAATAGCCAAACGCCTCTTCTACTGCTTGGTCAATTTCTTCTTCATCCAGACTGATACCGCGTTTTTCCGCTTCTTGCCTGATTAATACCTCGTCAATAATTTGATCCAGAATCTGGTTACCAAGCGCTACTGGTTCTAATTGGGCTTGAACTTGGGCCAATTGACCGGTAAACTGAGCCTGGGTCTCTGGGCTGTCACCGAACATTTGGATAAACTGATAAGTATTGACAGCAGAGGCAATTATCTGCTGGCGAGCATACCGGACACTTTTCTGGAAGCTTTCCGTCGAAATCCGTTCGCCATTAACAATGGCGACGGCTTGCTGTTTTTTAAGCACCAGTTCATTCAAAATCCCGTAGATAATCAACCCAAAAACTAGTACCAGGACAACAATTGTGCCAATGAGAATATAGCGCCGCTGCTTATCCTCGCGCTGTTTCCGCGCAATGTGCTTTCTCGTTTGGACAGGAGCTTTAGGTTCATTTGCCATAGTTATTCCTTGTTTATCGCGTTACCTGAGCGCTGATTAGCGCAGTGTTTCGCCGGTATATGGCATCATTGCTAGATGGCGCGAGCGTTTGATCTCGCGCGCCAGCTGGCGTTGGTGTTTAGCGCAAGTCCCTGTCTGGCGACGGGGGCGAATCTTACCTGCCTCAGAGATAAAACGGCGTAGCACGTCTATGTTCTTATAGTCTAGTTTCACAGATGGATCCGTGCAGAACATGCAGACGCGTGGTCGCGAGTAATATGTACGCTCTGGTCTACGTCTTCTTGTTGGATATCGGTCACTCACAGAATTTCTCCTTGTTTATTATTACAGGCGTAAATTGCCTAGTGTTTGTGATTGAAATCAGTATCACAAAGCTATCCATAGTGTTTGATGAATAGCTGAATTTATATGTGAGTACTGTGTAGGTCATTCCCTAAAATGGAAAATCTTCGTTCTCGTTAGCCTCGTCTTGGTCGCCGGGTTTTCCATCGCGGCGCTCACCTAACATGATCATCTCGTTGGCGATAATTTCCGTTGAGGAATGCTTCTGCCCTTCAGAGTCTTCCCAGCGGCGAGTCTGCAGTCTGCCTTCTATGTACACTTGCTGGCCTTTGGTTAGGTATTGGTTGCAAATTTCTGCCAAGCTGCCCCACGCGACCACATTGAACCATTCCGTTTCTTTACGACGTTCTCCATCAGAAGTGTTCCAGGAACGGGTGGTTGCAACGCTGAAGGTCGTAACCGGGCGTCCAGAGGGCGTATATCGCATCTCTGTATCACGGCCTAAATTGCCAATGATCATAACTTTATTCAGTCCGCGGCTCATAGTCTCTTTACTCCTGATTATGGAACCGAATGTTGAATTATGGGCGTTGCTAAATAGACGCTCATGCGTATTTGAGTTACTAATATGTGTTATTTCTGGATAACCAGAAAACGCATCACTGGCTCTTGCAGGCGTAGATTGCGTTCCAATTCAACGCCAAATTCAGGAGCCATGTTGATGTTCATCAATACATAATGACCTTGGGTTTGCTTGCGGATGGGGTAAGCCAAATCTTTTATACCCCACAGGTCAACTTTTTCGACCTCGCCGCCACCTTCGGTGATCCAACCCTGGACCCGCTCAACAACATCGTTGAATGCATTTTCATCAAGTTCCGGGTGGACGATGAAGACTAGCTCATATGCGCGCATGGTAATTGTGCCTCCTTTCCTCGGGATAGCCCTAGATCCTGAGAACAAGTCTAGAGCGGAAAGCAAGCCACGCCTAAGCGTGGCTTAACGATTATGATTTTACCGCAAAATAACGTTCTTGGGTAGGGTTATTGGATGTATAGCGTACAACCCAACTGAGTGAGTATCTAGTATGCTCTCAATCAAAGTAGATATGACGCCGTTCGAGATTACCACCAAGTTTAACTCTCGATTTTCCCCATATTGGCTTTGCGTGTTGCATGTGGATTGGTTTGTCTGCCAGTTATGTATTCAGTACGGTCTCTAGACCACAAATAGTTTCCAATCCTAAAGCTGTTGGATTTCGGCTATTTCTCCCCAACGCTTTGCAAAGATCTTTTACTTGTACCTGATTAAGTGTATAGTATGTCTTGTATACCGCACATGCTGTCTATTGACTTCTCCACAACCGGGCTGTATGATGGAAAAGGAGGGATTTATGTATAACTATTATTCTTGGCTGAGCGAGATATGGTCGCTGAACTGAACCAGGGTGAGCGTGAAATACTGTTGAAGCTGGCTCGTCAAGCTCTCGAAGCCGGTGTAACGGGGGATCCATTACAAGAAATTGATTTATCCGATTTGCCAGCTCCACTGCAGGAAATTGGCGCTTCTTTTGTAACCCTGACGATTGAAGGGAACCTGCGTGGATGCATCGGCACATTAAGCGCCCAAAAACCCTTGGCTGAGGACGTTCGAGAGCATGCAGTCGCCGCGGCATTGAGTGACTACCGCTTTCCACCTGTGACTGAATCGGAGCTAGCTGATATTACTATCGAAATCTCCCGATTAACTGCTCCCCAGCCGGTGCAGTATGATAAGCAGGAAGAGTTATTAGCCGCAATTCGCCCCCATCTTGATGGGGTGATTATTCGGTCCGGTATCCGGCGAGCAACATTTCTTCCTCAGGTGTGGGAGAAAATTCCGGAATCGGCAGATTTTTTAGGCAGTCTATGCTTGAAAATGGGGGTAGATTACAACTATTGGCGCGTTAACGAGCTTGAAGTGCTGGTTTATCAGGTTGAAGAGTTTAAAGAAAGTGGTGATAAGTCTGATACCCACTAACTATCCGCCAAGGGTAATAGTTCTAGCAAATTTCCTTTATTGCTATACCTGCGAAAAATGGTCTACATTTAAAACGAAGAGCGTTGCCCGCCGCATTCCAGGCTCCGCGGGTGCTTCTGTATTCTCGCGTATGATTTCTATTGCTTGATCGACCTTATCATCATCCAACCCAATCATCAGTGTACTCGAACCGCGGCGTAGAAATCCGCCTGTTGAAGCGATGCGGGTCACTCGCAGGTCCGCAGCAATGAGTGCTTGGGAAACTTTATCATTATCGCTATCATTAATAACCGCCACAATCATCTTCATATTAGAACTCCTCAAACTTAACAACAGGTAGCGAAAACATTACTGCCCCACCAATCGGTATCGCTACTGGGAAAGCCAAGGCAGTTGAAGGCTCTTCAACCGGTGCTTCTCGGTAGGTGACTCTCTCCCGCGTGTTATCGCGTATAGTAGTCATAACCGTCTCAAGCATCCCGGAAGGCACACCGACCAGTAGGGTTATATTGCCGAGCGCTAAGAAACCTCCGCTACTTGCCATTTGGATAACGACCAATTCAAATTTTTCCAAGGCACTTGTCACCCGCTGGAGATCATGCTCTTGTATAACAACACCGAATAACCAGTCTACTGGTTTGTGGCTGCCCTTCGCGCGCATATTGCCCAGTGAATCCTTATCCTTACTCGATTCGTTCTCATTATCTAAATTTGAGTGAATTTCATCAGGTGTTCGAAACATCGTTTCTGGTCCATAGTCGGAACAAATAAATACTTTGCTGCCTAATGTGCATCCCTTTCTAGTGCAACAATTTGGGTTTTATTATCAGCGATGGTTGTTGTTTGCCCATCCGGGAAGACCACAATTGTTTTCTCTGGTTGACACAAAACGGATAAGCCTCTATATTTTACTGTAATTGGCCACGGGAATGGATTAAGACCTGTCAGCAATATCTTTTCCTGTGAGTAAATCTGTACCCCGAGAGTTTTTAAGAACAATCCCAGCGGTGCTAATCCATCTAATGCGTTGATTTCCCCATATCCTGCTCCTGTATTTGCATCATAGGATCGGCGCAGTTGCCCCGTACGATCTAAACTAGCAGTGATTGTGGACATGAGTTGGGTCACTAACGACACTACCTCTTTACGGTAGCCATAGGTCAATAGACCTTCCCCGACCATACTATTCCAGATGAGGTGAATAGTCGAGTCGCTCTCGTCTATTGTCGGGTCAGATGCATCCGGGTAGATCGGCAGTCCGAATTTCCGCCAGAAACCCGTACGACTTAACACTCGATCGCTGATGATTTGCTTAGCCTCCTGCTCTGAAGGTAATTCCGCCCAGAGCGGGGCAAGCAAGCTGATATCTTGGCAGCGGTAGCCTGCCACATACACGGATACACGATCTTCAGCCCTGACATTGCTGACTTGTACTGTTTCTAACTTGGTGAAAACACCTTTTGTCGTCAGCATCCCTTTATTGGGGCTCCAGCGTACATGTTCCGCACCTAGTTCCTCACTGATCCCTTTGCCCTGTTCGTCCAATCCTTGGATAAGAATTGTTGGACGCGGCCGGGTTGTTTGATTGGTGTATATTCGTATTTGAAGTCGGAGGGGGGATTCAAAGACGCTGCTAAGCTCTACTTCGCCTGGACCTATCCGTTCACCCAACCACTCCGTAGTGGGTGAGTGGTGCGTGTCACGATCCCAATATTGGTATCCACTACCATCCCATCCGATTTGAAGGAGTGAAGATAATTTTTCACTATGCTCAATCAATGATTGTATTGCCCCTTCATTTCCGATAATTCCAGCCATGTTGAGTAAAGCTTGGCATTCTTGGTATAGCAAAGCACACAAGGCTGGGCTTTCCGCAGTGCTGATCGTAACACTCTGTGACCAGCTGTACCACGCCGAAAAGACTGGGTGCTCTTCTAACCCGATTTGCAGGATGTGATCCCATTCAGGTAGTCCATCGCCATCGCGATCGTATACATTGGAAAACCAGCAGTTGGTATAGGCCAGCAGGGGCGCAAAGATTTGCTCAATAAACCCAATATCATCATCGTATAGAAACGTTTGCCAGGCTATCGATGCAAGTATTGGTGTAACGATCAAGCCAATTCGCTGACCAGCTAGCCCAGGTTTGAGGTCGATAAAGCCATCTTCCTCTTGCACAGCTATAAAGTTGCGCACCATGTCTTTTACCCGTTCTACTCCACCAGGCAGAAGCATCCCGGAAAGGTAATAAGATTCGAGCGACGTACTACCGTTCCAAAGATGGCTGTAATCCGAACCATCACCGCGTAGCGAATAGCCCTGGTCTGGCAAGCGAGTTTGGACCGGGGCTGGGCGCGGTAGTTTATTGGTAGGTCCGACGAATAAACCATTGGCGATGTTCTGCGAAAGTGCGAATGCCAGATCCCACTTCGGTTCACCGGTATGAATTTCAAGCAGATTGGAGTTGATCATCTCAACGCGGGCAATCTCGGCCTCCCATGATAAGGCGGCAATTTGCTGTGTTAGCTCAAAGGAGAGTTGTGGATTGATCTTCGCCCCGTGGACCCAGAGATAAGTATGGCTCTCTTGTGGGTCAAGTGTGCAGTCACACAGAAGTGCTGGGTATGGACTGCTTACGATTTGGGCGCCCGAAGTAATGAATACTACTGGAGACAATCCTGCACTCTGTCCGGCTAAAACGCTCGTTGCGCCGAATTCGGTCGGTGCCATCCTTTCTCCGTCATGAGGCGATAACTGGACTACCCAATCGCAGCGGAGGCTTTGTGCATGGGGCGAAGAATTTTTGACTCGCATCCTCCCGGCAATCGCATGTGATTCGGGAACCCAGACTTCCATCTGAACGTCTATACCATGGAAAGGAGAATATTCGATTAGCAAGTAGTTTGGATAATAACTGCGTACGATTGGTGTTTCATAGAAGGAGTTTGGAGCATTTAGCTCATCGTCACCATGAACATAGCGCGGATACATGCGCATCGCACGTGCCCGAAGCCCATATGTTGTATTGAGGCTTATCGCTGGAGGATCTCCCAACTGGGTGGATAGCTGCCAAATTTGATCATCAGTGTAATCGGTCGTCGTAAGGCGGGCATCGGCTGCGAGGGTGATGTTCAGTGTTCGCAGAGCAGTAGTATTCCAATCACGCATATTCCCATTTTATGGTAACTTCACCTAACGGTCAAAGGATTGCTGGATGTACGGCATGGTTACTGCACGCTCTATGTGAGATTGCTGGTAGTTTTTGTGCTAGAATTTGATCTACCTCTCCCCAGATGAGGGGCTAAATCATGTCCTACCAAAGGAGCTGCCATGAGTAATGAGATGAATAAACCGCGCGGAAAATATTTTGAGGAGTTCGAGACTGGTATGCAGGTGGTTACACCCGGGCGGACGGTCACTGAAGCTGATATCGTCAATTTCGCGGGGTTAACAGCTGATAACAATCAAATCCATGTCGATGCCGAATACAGCAAGAAGGGACCATTTGGTCAGCGTGTCGCCCATGGACTCCTCTGCCTTTCGATGGCATCTGGATTGCTGGTACTGACGGGTGTCATGGAAGGCACGGTGATGGCTTTCCGCGAGATAAACAGCTGGAAGTTCACCAAACCGGTATTCATCGGTGACACTATACATGTCGTGGCTCAAGTAACAGAAACCAAGGCACTGCCTCGCATCGGTGGAGGGGCGGTCATGTTGAATGTTAACCTAAAGAATCAAAATAATGAGTCTGTAATGAAGGGTTCATGGACAGCGTTGATCGCCAGCCGGCCAGCGTAGCCGATGCAATTCCATCTCTCGGAATCGAGGATGATCAAGACAAACTAACGTAAAGTTTACCAGTATGTCAGATAAAGAAGCTGCCACCAAGAGAAGCCACCCGATTGAACCACAAGACCAGGCTGAGGAAGATTTTCCGCGCGTCGAAAATGACACCGGGAACTCTGCGATTAAGTCTACAATGGATCTTGATAACCAACCTTCCCATAACGATGACGTGGCAGAATCTGGTGAAGAACAAGTAGATTCCATGCAAACAGGAAGCGATTTGGGCGCCCGTTCAAATGTCGCAACCAGCATGGGAACGCCTCCGGAAACTGTTGATTCGAGTAATGGCGAACAGCTACCTTCAGTGGAAGCTAATAGTCCGGATGATGTACGATCAGCATCCATCGAAGCCTCTGATGAAACCGATCAACTGAATGATTTCATGGGAGCTGAAACCATACCCTTCGAGTATGACTCTGGCGAGATTGGTGTAGAGGAAGACTCCGAACCCCAATCAATCGAAGAGCCGTCTATCAGCCCAGCTGATGATACACTTCCGATC
>JBFENN010000103.1:0-10406 GCA_041551115.1 Anaerolineales bacterium | reverse complement strand
TCCAAATTCAGCTCAGGACAACGAAATTGCTCTCTAATAAAGTTTGATAATTCAAGATTACCTGCTGGATTTCTCCCCTTCAGGTCCAGATAATAGATCCGTTAATCCTAATCCGTATAGACGAATGCCCGTTTGTCCCCACATGCAGCACATTTCCCCACCACCACACCCTCGTCAAAGAAACCCAATAATCCTTGCTCCCGCTCAATTCTTTCACATTCCCCAACCAGGAAATGGGTGCTGCCACATCTGCACGTTGGTTTCTCTTCACGCTCTGGTGTTCGATGCTCGCCAGTAAAGCTGAAAATGCGTGCAGTGTCATTGCAATCTGTGCAAGTACCGAAGATTACTCCCCGAAAGCTATTTGCTTTGGAATCGCTGTGATGTTCAATCACCAGTTCAAGCGGAACGACCCCGCAGGTGGGACACTTCTTTGGGCGGAAAATGTGCGCATCATTGGGATACCGCTGGGCATCAATGCGGTCTCTGGCGTATTTTTCTAGGTCCGAGAGATCATTGTGGTTGTTCATCTGATGTAATTTGTCCAAGTACATTCATAAAGATGGATTTCCGAACCACTAAAGTGGGGAGAAACTAAGATTCCAAATTGGTAATGGTTGTGACTAAGCGTGTGAACATACTATACACTTACAGAACCCATCTATTGATCTTGATTGTGGCCAATCCATAGACCTTGCTTTCAAAGCTTAAATAGCGCAGGAAGAAACACCCGGTTTCCCCACAATTGCCCTAGGAGATCCCTGTTTCCTGTAAACAGATATAGATCATCAAAAGCGATCAGGAAATCACCACCTGAGCCAGCGACCACAGCTGAACGCCCTGTAAATACCCCAACCAGAGATTGTCTTGGACCAAGCGGTGATCCTGTCGGTAAAAGTTCCTGACCCTGAACATTAGAGAACACAATAGGCGGTGGGGTAAAACTAGTCCAGGTGACCAGGAAGCTGTTACTGCTTTCACTCCCATCAACAGCGGGTTCAACTTCATCAATATTTTGCCGCGAAATGTAGAAATCCGCCGGCGCTGCATTACCATCCCCATAAACGAACCTACCCATGACGTCCCTGTCATCCGCAGTGTAGTGCTGCTGCCACACCAGCAGATATTGACCCTTTTCCGTCGCAGTTGTTTGAGCCGCTACTGCTGGAGCTGTGCAGGATACTGAGTAATAAGTAATCTGAATCAGGTTGCCGAAACTAGCATTAGGGCGGATGATCTGGGCAAAAATATCATAGATTCCAGCACCAGCATTGGCATTCACATCTAGTCTCTGCCATACAACCAGATATTCATTCATCCTGCGGTTATAAGCTACATCCGGCATTTCGTGGCTGTATTGCCAGCTGCCAGTGGCAACAGTGAAGTTAGTTCCGATTAATGAGCCATCGTTGCTCACCAATTGAGCCCGGACATCATTGGCAACATTCCCCTGGGTATGATTTTCCCAAACAACTAGGTAAATCCCTGCGCTGAAGCCATGAGCAACAACGGGTGAAAATCCCGAACGAGGACCAGGTTCGCTGATTTCAATCTCCAGACCTTCTTTGTCGCCGTTCATGGCTATTCGCTGACCGCGAATGGAAAACGCTCCCGTAATCGCGTCCTCTTGCTCCCAGACCACAAGATATTCATTGAAGTTCGGGCTGTATGCTATATCCGGGAAGCGGCGCTCAGCATCCTGCCCGACAGCAATGGCACGCCAACCGCCGATCATCTCTCCGGATTTTGATATCAATTGACCATAGATATCATCAAAACCTGGCCGGTCATTCTGCCATACCACCATCGATTGCTCGTATATACTGTTGGAAGCCAATGCTGGATGAATGGTGTCGACCGGCTGGTCTGCGATCAAGAACGGCCATCCCCCGACTGGGTTTCCAATGGTTGAGGAGATAGATAAATTCCGCGCTAGTTTACTCTGGACCGCAAGCCGATTAGGAAGAGGAGCATCCTGTGACGCGATCACCTGCGTTTTCGTGCTTGGGTTGAATATGAGTAGGATTGTCAATAGGCTTACAACAGCAAGGGAAAATTTCATTGACGTCAGCATCTTCCTCTCCTTGATCGCTAACTAACTGTCTGAATGTCGCTCCCCCATCGACGGTTTCCTCAAGTAATAGTATAGAGCACAAGCTCGAGTAAAACAAGTTGAGCTGTTATTACCCAATACTCGTTAGCCAAACCTATAGTTGAATCCTACCGTTTGTATTCTCCATCCATCGCCGATATTACGCTCGCCATACCGATGAATGCATCAACGCCTGATGAACTACCCCAGTTGAAAAGATCACTCACAAGTATTTCTTGATTTCCGCCGCCGCATATTAGGTAATCAACCATTTTGATCAAGCGCTCATCGCCCGTTCCGCAGGCAGCGCATTCGATGATATTGGCGCTCAACATTGTTGTTCCCTTATATGCAGTCTTCACAACCTGCTGGTTCAAGCTGTCCAGCTCATCGTTAGGGATGAAGATATCCTTCCAGCGGTTCAAGGTCAACAACACCCCGCTGACGTAATCATCTCCTGATGGGGTTAAACCTTCACCAACTCCCAAGAATTTGTTCAGAATTTCCCCAACTGAGGCTAGCCTACCCTCCCGGATTGATTGTTGGGCCAGGATGATATTTTCGAAAAGAGGAATTAGCGCCTGACGGGGCGGGTGTTTTTCCATCTGCAGCCCTAGCACTCCTGGCAGCAGATGGCTGAAACCTAAACCGGGTTTCAGACGAAGCGCTGTTACCGCGATAGAGTTCACGCGCTTCTGGCGCTCAGTGTAAATCCCTGGATTGTTTTGCCGGGGGGGTGGATTCCACTCGTTCTGATCTTTGATTGTAATACTCACCCCAGCTGCTGGTATTAACATCTGACCTGAAGAAAAATGCACCTTCGTGCCGATGGGTAGGGGATTTGTGAGCGGTCTTGTTTCTTTGAACGTAATGGTCAGCGGGCTGCAGTAGCGTTCAAAAGAGAGCAAGACCAGCCATCTGCTCGCGGATTTGATGTATATGCCCTTTGACAAGCTGCTCATTACTGCTGCTGTCTGATCTTTGGCTAGCACCTCAAATGCCACGTTTCCGATGCTCTTCGCTTCAATCCAGGTTTGTCTTGATTTATCCATGCGGTTACCCGGATACTTGTCTCAAATGCATAATTCTTGTATGATTATTAGGTGATGGATCCATTAGCAGCGGGGACTGCTGAGTATACGATGTTTCCTTGTTGTGCAACCGTTTCTGAACGTTGCAAGGAGGTACGATGATCACTGCCCATCCGACATTACCCGAATTTGAGTATATCAAACCTGCCTCCCTTACCGAGGCGAGTCGCTTTTTAGCCTCTCATCATGACCAGGCGCGGCCGCTGCTTGGAGGGACAGATATCTTCGTCCGTTTGCGCGATGGTATCTGGCAGGATAAATTCTTGCTGGATGTCAAGGTGCTGGAGGGGATGGATGAACTTTCCTATGACCCATCCAATGGATTGACTGTCGGCGCCGCTGTCAACATGAATCGGGTGATTGCTCATCCAGCGGTTGAAGAGCATTACCCGGTCTTGGTCGAAGCGGCTGGCAGTGTCGCCAGTTATCAGTTGCGTACCCGCGCCACGATTGTGGGCAATATCTGTAATGCATCACCCGCTGGCGATACGATCGGAGCCTGCCTCCTCTTAGGGGGCGTGCTCAACGTCCATGGTGTCTCCGGGACCCGGCAAGAACCCCTGCAGACTTTCTTCGTTGGCCCCGGCAAAACCGTATTGGTACCCGGCGATATCGTCACCTCGCTCCATATTCCTGTTCCCCCACCTGGATTGGTCGGCAGCTATATCAAGCTTGGCCGAAATAAGGCCAGCGACCTCTCCATTGTCGGCGTGACCGTGGTAGGTTTCCCCGACGTCGGAAGTAAATCAGGTTTCCGGATCAAGCTCGCGTTGGCTTCTGCTGCCCCCGTGCCGCTGGTGGTTGAGGATGTTGAAGCCTTTCTGTCGGGGAAATCGATCAATGATCAGGTGTTAGCTGAAGCAGCTCAGGCGGCTATGGATGCATGCACTCCCATTGATGACGTTCGTGTCAGTGCCCGCTACCGTAAGATGATGGTCCGCAACCTATCACTGAAAGCATTATCCGAAGTCTGGGAAGAAATCGGGAGGAAAGCGTAAATGGCTGATCACAAAGTGACCCTAACAGTCAATGGCGAGTGTGAAACCGTGACCGTGCCGTCGAACATGACTTTGTTGCGCATGCTCCGCGAGACTTTGGCACTGACTGGTACCAAGAATGGCTGTTCAGCCGGGGAATGCGGTGCCTGCACGGTATTGCTCAACGGCGAAGCTGCTCATAGTTGCATGGTCTTGGCCCCCGAATGTGACGGCGCAGACATCGTAACCGTGGAAGGTCTATCCCGCGACGGGGCGCTTGATCCCATTCAAGACGCCATCATCGCTGCAGCCGGGGTCCAGTGCGGCTTCTGCACTCCAGGCATCTTGATCAGCTCGCGCGCGCTCCTCGATCGCAATCCCGATCCGAGCGACGAAGAGATCCGCACTGCATTGGTTGGCAACTTGTGTCGCTGCACTGGTTACGTGCGTATCATCGATGCAGTCAAGGACGCGGCAAAGTTATCAAAGGAGGCTGGTTATGACCACAGCTGAATCGTTTGAGAAGTTTCCTAGCCCGGTCGGTGAGAACGTACCCCGCTTGGATGCCCGTGAGAAAGTGACTGGTGCTGCGCTCTTCGCCGATGACATCCAGTTTGGCAACCGGTTGCTGCATGCACGCATCAAGCGCAGCCCACACCCGCATGCACTCATCAAGTCCATAGATATCAGCCAGGCCCAGGCTCTACCCGGGGTGAAAGCGGTTGTAACCGGCACTGATTACCCCCGCTATATTGGCCTATACCTGCAGGACCGGCATATCTTTTGCCGGGAGCGGGTACGCTATGTTGGCGACCCGGTTGCAGGCGTCGCCGCAGTTAGCCCGCAGATCGCCGAACAAGCCGTAAACCTGATTGAGGTTGAATACCAGGTTCTGGAACCTGTCCTCGATCCAGAGATTGGTGCCGCACCTGGTGCGCCGCTTATCCATCCTGATCTCGACGAATATGTGGTCGCAAGTTTTATCAATCCCCAGGCCGGCACGAACATCTCCAACCACTTCAAGATCCGGCGTGGTGATGTCGATAGCGCTTGGGAGGAGTGTGCTGCTGTTGTCGAGCACAAGTATCGTATTCCCCATATCCAGCATGTCCCCCTCGAGCCGCACGTCGCCATCGCGCAGGTGGATGAAGCTGGTAAAGTGACCTTATGGGGCAGTTCGCAGTCACCCTTTGCCCAGCGCAACCTGATTGCCCAGACCTTGGATATTTCCCAGGGTGATATGCGGGTCATCTCGCCCTATGTCGGCGGCGGTTTTGGCAGCAAGGCCGGCGTATCCATGGAGTCACTGGCGGTCGCCATTGCAACCAGAACAAAGGGCTCCCCGGTCAAACTGCTGTTGACTCGTGAAGAGGAGTTCTACACCGCCTTCGTCCGTCAGGGGTTGGTAGCCTATTTCAAAATGGGCTGCGGCACGGATGGCAAACTGTTGGCCATGGAGAACGCATTTTATTGGGATGGCGGGGCTTACACCGAATATGGTGTCAATATCACCCGTGCCTCCGGCTACAGCAGCAGTGGGCCATATGAAGTGCCCAATATTAGCACCGATAGCTACTGTGTCTATACCAACCATCCCGTTGGCGGACCAATGCGCGGCTTCGGCATGCCCGAGATGCACGCTGGGCTAGAGCAGTGTATTGACGAGCTGGCACTTGTGATCGGTATGGACGTAGTCGAGTTCCGCCGCATTAACTGCTTGAAGGGCGGCAGTATCCTGCCCACGGGTGGTGAAATGCACCCTACCGGTCTAACTGAGTGTCTCAACAAGACGGCTGAGGCCATCGCTTGGGGAGTAAAGGCGTCCCCCAGTTCGCCGAACAAACGCCGTGGGAAAGGCATTGCCTTGATGTGGAAAGCTCCCGCCATGCCGCCCAACGCCGGTTCGAGCGCCTGGGTGGAACTGGCAGAAGACGGCAAGGTGACGATCGGCGTTGGTTGCCAGGACCTAGGTCAGGGCGCATTTACAGTGATTGCCCAGATGGCCGCCGGGGCATTAGGTGTGCCGTATGAATCGGTCCGCGTGGCCACGCCGGTGGATACTCGCTACAGCCCCTACGAGTGGCAGACGGTTGCCAGCCGGATAACCTGGAGTACCGGCAATGCCATGGTCCGCGCTGCTCGCGACGCTCGCCGCCAGATTCTGGATTTGGTCGCCCAGGCCTGGGACGAAGATCCCGAGAATTTGGATATCGTCAATGGGATTGTCATCTCTTATAAGACCGAGCGCGAGGTCCCCATGAAAGATGTCGCCATTTATGGGCTGCCCAAACCGAATGACCAGGGTTGGATCGGTGGACCGGTGATTGGGCGCGGCAATTTCATGCCCACTTATGTGACTGGCCTGGACCCGGAAACGGGTCAGGGTGAGCGCTCTGTCGTTCACTTCACCACCGGGGCCCAGGCGGTCGAACTGGAAGTCGACCTGGATACTGGCCAGATCGATATCCTGCGTGGGGTCGAAGCCTTCGATGTTGGCAAGGCTATTAACCCTGACCTGGTGAAAACCCAGATGGAAGGCGGATTGGTTCAGGGGATCAGTTCCGCACTGTTCGAAGAACTTCAGTTGCGGGATGGTGTGGTCCAGAACCCCAGTTTTGTCGATTATCGCATCGCGACCTCCATGGATGTCCCTGGTGAAATCCATAGCATCATCGTTGAAGTTCCGCAGGATGACGGGCCCTGGGGCGCCCGCGGCATCGGCGAGCATTCCATGGTGCCAACCGCCCCCGCAATTGCCAACGCCATCTACGATGCTGTTGGCATCCGCATGGACGGCCCACCGTTTACCGCCGAGAAGGTCTACCTAGCGATGTTGGATGCCGGGATTGTGGAGTGATCGCATGACCGTCAAAGCCATTGTAAAAACCAGCCAATACTACGACTCGGTCAGCTTGATGCTGGTGGCGCGCGAGCTCTCCCAGTTAGACGGCGTAGACGATGCCGCGGTCGTGATGGCGACCGATGCCAATAAATCGATTTTGTCCGCTTCCGGCCTGCTCACCGAAACAGTCAGCAGCGCCAGCGCAAATGATTTGGTGATCGCGGTCAGTGCCGCTGACAGTGCGTTAGCTGATGTTGCCTTGCGGACCGCAGACGATTTATTGAAGGGTAAGGTTGTCGCTAGCGAGAGCGCAGGATACAGGCCAAAAACCATCCGCAGTGCACTGTCAGCTCACCCCGAAGCAAACGTCGCTGTCATCTCCGTCGCCGGACGCTATGCGGCCGACGAAGCCTGGGATGCCCTGATCCGCGGCTTGCATGTGCTCCTCTTCAGTGACAATGTCTCGCTGGCCGATGAGATCGCCTTGAAACAGTACGCCCGCGACCATGGTCTGCTCCTGATGGGACCCGGCGCGGGAACCGCGCTTCTCAACGGTGTCGCATTGGGATTTGCAAACGCAGTCCCAGTTGGGCCGGTTGGGATCGTATCAGCCGCCGGGACTGGCCTGCAGGAGGTCACTACCCTGCTCGCCCGTCTTGGCGTGGGCATCACCCAGGGGATTGGCACTGGCGGTCGCGACCTCAAGCAGGAAGTGGGCGGTATCATGATGCTGGCTGCCACCCGGGCACTCCAGCGTGATCCCGCTACGGAGGTCATCGTCCTGATCAGCAAACCCCCCTCTGAGAAAGTCGCTGCGGCCATATTGGACCAGGTGACTGGAAGCGATAAACCCACAATTGTATGCTTCATGGGCTCCGATACGGGTGACCGCGCCCAGCTTTCTGCTCAAACTTTGCAAGAGGCTGCTTGGCTGGCCGCACAAGCCAGTGGAGCTGATATCGGCACAATCGACGCGCTGCTCGCGGCAGGTAATGCCCGCCATTCGGTTCAGGCAAAACACCTCATGAGCAGGTTGCAGCCCGATCAGCGCTACTTGCGCGGCCTTTTCTCTGGCGGAACGCTTTGCTACGAAGCCCAGGTCATCTGGCAGGACATGCTGAACGGACCCGTTTTTTCCAACGCCCCGCTTCCTGGTGGAGCGGTTCTGCAAGACGCCTCCCGCTCCCAAGGCCATGCCGCCGTTGATCTCGGCGAGGAGGAGTTTACCGTTGGCCGTCCACATCCGATGATCGACAACGAACTGCGCATCCGCCGTATGCTGCAGGAGGCGGGCGACCCTCAGGTGGGCGTGATCGTGCTGGATGTCGTCTTGGGTTATGGCGCGCACCCCGATCCGGCCTCCGAGTTGTGTCCTGCTGTTCAGGATGCACGCCAGCTTGCAGAAAATGCTGGTCGCGCGCTCATCGTCATTGCCAGCGTCACCGGGACAGAGCAGGACCCGCAGGTGCGCAGCGAACAGGTAGCCGCGTTGGAAGAAGCCGGGGTGGTCGTCTGTGGTAGCAATGCCGCCGCAGCCCGTTTGTCGGCGATGATAGTTGATCACCAGGAGGCGCCGCGATGAGTGATCTGAATTCGTTCTTTGGGCAGGGGCTGACGGTCATCAACCTGGGCTTGGCCAGCATGGCCGCATCAGCCCACAATCAGGGGGTGGACGTGATCGATCTGGACTGGCAGCCGCCCAGAGATGATATCCCGCGCCTCCGCCTTACCCAGTCCGGGATTAACATAGACGCTGCCAACCAGCAGGTCATCGACCGCATCCAGCAGGCGCGCCCCACCTTGATAGGGATGGGTATCGCTAGTGAAGTTATCCCGGGCATGCACGCTCGCATGATCCTCCACGCTGGCCCGCCCATCGAGTGGGAGCGTATGTGCGGCCCCACCCGTGGTGCCGTCATGGGTGCGCTGATCTACGAAGGTCTTGCCCAGGACCCAGCTGAAGCTGAACGGATCGCAGCCTCTGACCAGATTGAGTTCTCCCCCTGCCACCACCACAGCACCGTCGGCCCGATGGCCGGGATCGTATCACCCCGCATGCCGGTCTTCATCATTGAAAACAAAGCTTTTGGCAATCTGGCCTACTGCACCCAGAACGAAGGTTTGGGGGTAGTGTTACGCTACGGCGGCATGGGGCCTGAAGTCTACCAGCGCCTGCAGTGGATGGAGACCGACCTCTACCCGGTTTTGGACCGTGCTTTAGCGACGCTGCCGGAGGGCATCGACCTTAAGAGTCTGATTGCCCAAGCCTTGCACATGGGCGACGAAGCCCACAATCGCAACCGTGCCGGTACCTCCCTTTTCTTGCGGGCAATTGCCCCCGCGCTAGCCCGTACCAGCCAGGATAACGAACGGATGGCACGTGTGATCGAGTTCATCGACCGCAATGATCATTTCTTTCTCAATTTAAGTATGCCCGCCGGTAAGGCTGCCCTTGAACCCGCCGAGGGGATTGCCGGCTCCAGCATCGTCACCGTGATGGCTCGCAACGGCACCGATTTTGGCATCCGCTTGGCCTCCATGTCCGACCGCTGGTTTACCGCCCCTGCCGGGGAAGTTGCTGGCTTATATTTTCCAGGCTACACCCACGATGATGCCAACCCCGATATTGGCGACAGCACCATCACTGAGACGGCTGGCTATGGCGGTTTTGCCATGGCCGCCGCGCCTGCTATCACCCAGTTTGTCGGCGGTACGCCCCAGATGGCGCTGGATACCACCCTCGAGATGTACGAGATCACTTTTAGTGAGCACCAGGGCTTCAGCATCCCCGCTCTCAACTTCCGCGGCACCCCGCTCGGCATCGATGTCCGTCTGGTCATGCAGACCGGTATCCTACCGCAGATCAACACCGGCATCGCTCACAAAGACCCCGGCGTGGGCATGGTTGGTGCTGGTATCCTGCGCGCGCCAGAAGGCTGTTTCCGAGACGCCTTCGAAGCGCTGAAGGAGATTTCCATTGTCAGATAGCCCTGCCACGGCACGGTTCCAAGTTATCATTCAAGCGATTTGTTATCCTATACCTGCGACCACAAAACAGTACCTAGGAGATGACATATGAAGACGATTGATTTGACCATTCCCTTTGGTGTCGGTACCCCACCTTGGCCGACATATGAACCATTGCAGCTGAAATATTTCAAACGCCTGGCACCCAACGGGGCCAACGGCCAGCTCGTGACTCATTCCAACCATGTCGGTACTCACCTGGATGGCGAGATTCACTTCCACACCCCCGGTAAGGACATCGCCTCATTGCAGATGGATTATCTCGTAAACGAGGGTGCTATTGTCGATCTCAGTGACATTGCCGGCGATTATGATGTCTACACCAGCACTCTGATCGAAGAGCGCGTCGAAGTCAAGGAAGGTGACATTCTGCTCAT
>JBFENN010000102.1:0-10412 GCA_041551115.1 Anaerolineales bacterium | reverse complement strand
TTCTCAGAAATCTCTGTCTGGTTCAGTTGAAGATCACTGTAGTCGAAGGTGGTATAGCTCAGTCCATGTCCGAAGGGGAAAAGAACATCCTGGTTGACCGTATCATAATACCGGTAGCCGACATAGATGCTCTCGCGATATTCAACTGTGCTCGGACCGCCAGGGAAGTAATGATAAGAGGGGTTATCTTCCAGTGAAGTGGGGAAAGTCTCGGCCAACTTACCACTTGGGCTGACTACGCCGAACAAGATATCTGCTATAGCACCGGCACCAGCTTGCCCACCCAGATAGCCTTCTAAAATACTGAGGACCTCACTCGCCCAGGGCATTTCAACAGGCGCGCCGTTGCTCAATACGATAACGACCTGTGAATGGACCCCGGCAATCTTATGGATCAAAGCATCATGCCCTGGCGGCAGTTTCATGTGATCACGGTCCAAACCCTCGGTCTCGTTAAAGTCTGTCAGACCAGCGCATATGACGACCACATCTGCGTCCCGAGCGGCCTCGATGGCTTCATGGATTAAGGTTTCATCAGCTGAGTCACCTTTTTCCGTGTAGCCTGGGGCATAGGTGAGATTCTCATCACCAACCAGCTCAACAATTTCTTCAAATAAAATGTCCAGATAGGTGGGGTTCATCAAAGAACTACCCGCTCCTTGGTAGCGGGGTGTTTTGGCAAATCGGCCGATCAGAGCAATCTTGGTGTCTTCCTGGAGTGGTAAGACAGCTCCATCATTCTTGAGTAGTACCGCACCCTCTCCAGCTACACGACGGGCTAAAGCATGATGGACTTCGCGGTCATAGGTGTACTCCTGTGAGAGCGTTTCTTCAGCGTTGAAGATCATTTTTAAAATACGTTCAACCGACCGATCTAAAACCGCTTCAGCTAGTTGACCAGAATTCACAGCAGCCACGATCTTGGCATCATTACCATTGAAAGCGCCGGGCATTTCGAGTTCTGTGCCGGCCTTCAAGCCATCCACGCGATCATTCATCGCCCCCCAATCGGTAACAACCAGACCCGCGTGGCTCCATTCTTTTTTAAGAATGTCGGTAAGCAGGTACTCATTTTCGGCGCAGTAGGTGCCATTAACCTTGTTGTACGCGCACATCACTGTCCAGGGCTGAGCCCCTTTGATGGCAATTTCATAACCGGTCAGATAGATTTCGCGCAAGGCGCGTTCATCCACTATGGCATCGATTGCCATCCGCCGGAATTCCTGGTTGTTGACAGCATAATGCTTTAGCGAGGTTCCGATTCCTTGACTTTGCACCCCGTTTATGTGGCTCTTAGCGATCTCACCGGTCAGATATGGATCCTCGGAAAAGTATTCAAAGTTGCGGCCACACAGAGGTGAGCGCTTGATGTTGACGCCTGGCCCCAAAATCACCCCAACTCGTTCTTCCCGGCACTCTTCACCCAGCGCCTGGCCAACCTGGTAGACAAGTCCCCGATTCCAGGTGGCTGCCAGCGCCGAAGCAGTCGGGAAACAGGTGGCTGGTACACTGTCGTGGAGACCAACGTGATCGCTGCTGCCGGTCTGTTTGCGCAGCCCATGAGGACCATCGGTGACCATGATGCTGGGAATCTCCAAGCGTTTGATTCCCTTCAGGTGCCAGAAATCCGACCCTGAACAAAGCGCTGCTTTTTCTTCGAGAGTCATCTGTGAGATGAGTTTGTCAATATCTTTCATGGGATCTGTTGGCTGATTTCGAGAGATAGAGCTTTCATCAAGCGTGAATGAATTGATTATAGTATGAACATCCTGGATTTGAACGGTGTTGTTGCACTCCAGCTGAAGCAGGTAGCCAATCCGGTCTCCAACTCTTTCCCTTGAGGCAGTCTCAAGTTTCCACTCACCAATACACAATTAATAACCAACAATTTGAAACAATTCCCCTAGAACACTTGTCAAAACCATAAATATATGGTACAAATGTTCTAGTTATTGATTCTATCAAATCCCTCTGTTCATGACGTTGCAGCCAATCATTCGAACCAAGCGCCAAAAAATAATTTATTACTCAAAAATCAAACCTGGACCTCAATGCATCATCCATATCTTCCCATCCCTATCACTGTGGACGTTTGCAACCGCCGCTTCCAGATTAAGATGCAAACACCAAACGAATGACTTGTAGGCAGTTCCCTCGGAATCGAACTTCATATCATCAACGTCCACCCCAATTTTCAGTTATACAGGACAATCAATAATGACTAAACATCTGGGACACCATTTGGTTCAGCAGAACGAGAAAAAGCCCCACGTGTGAGAATTAGCAAGACAACTACCCTACAGGACGTTAACTCTTTTGCCAAAGATAGCCCGACGAACATGTTAAGCGGGTAAAAAGACCTGTGCCAAACTCGATCTGCTTAAATATTCTTACTCCTGAATCAAAAAAGAGCGGTAGATCCGCTCCTTCTTGTTCATGCCCCCACGTGAATCTGTTCCGAACTCCATCCGTCCCTGAAATCAGGGGAAAATATGCTTCGATAGCGTTACCTGTTCAAGAATCTAATAGAATCTGGAGAACTCGTCAAGGAATACTGGTGTTACCTATCTAACTTATTTAGAGCATACCTACTGATTAAGAGTGGCTTTCTCTGCCACCGAAACTTGCCTTCCGATATACAGACCTGCTAATCAAATTTATATAAATATCTTCGAAAAAATATGCGGTTCTTGGTATTAACGAAGGCGGTTGATGATTTTTTGGCATTGGCCTTGAATCAGGAATGCTGATATTTGTGATGGTAAAAGACTCTGCCTCTTCCTCGGGTACCTTTGACAGAACTTCTCCAGTGCAGTCAACGATTTTACATTCTTTCACGATATCGCAGGACATTTGCATTCGGTCGGCTATAAATAAATATTTTATCAACCAGGGAGCTAAAAATGTGTTCCCTAATATTAATTGTCTACCATTTGGGATATGAGTGTGGATATATCCACATCCTGATGAATTCACCGCTGGAACTCCAAGCCAGGCAGTCTGCTGATTGATCATCTCCCCAAATACCTGCTGGATGCTACCCTTCGTAGAGGCTATTATCGATCCTAAATCCTCGATCGTTAACTGATCACCATTAGGGTAATGATAGATGGCATCACTTAAATTTGGAGGACAGCTACAAATAACCATCATATCAACAAGACCTGCATACTGTCTCCAAAGTTCAAGATGTGCTGAGTCCCAACAAACCAGCAAACCAATATTACCCAATTCTGTTTCTGCTACAGTAACCTTGGGATTCTGGCGAGATTCCCTATAGAAACCCCTTTCCCACCCGGCAGGATAGTTTTTATCATAGCGCCACATAGTCCCATCAGGCGAAAAAAGTAACAGGGCATTATAAACTTCACCCTGATCCAAAAGTATTAGTGAACCTGTTAAATGGACGTTGAGCTTAGATGAGAGGCTGCGCATCCAACTCACCGTTGGTCCATCAATCTTTTCCACTAATGCGTGAGTTTCCTTGTTGTAAGAATAACCGGTATTAAACAATTCTGGTAATACAGCTAATTTTGCTCCAGACCTGACAACATCAGTGATCAGTCGCTCTGCACGGTCCAAGCGATTGGATATAGGAGCAGGATTAGCATCCATTTGGACAGCTGCTACTCTTAGAGCTTTTCCTCCTGGATTTGGTTTTTCGGTCTCCATTTTGCCTACTCTTATTGTTGACATTCGGGTCTTCATTACTTTTGTTCATTAACAATATTCAAACTTAAACGGAAAACTCTTTCTTACAATCGAGTTCCTGACCATGAATTATGCGTTGAAACCACAGGAAATGAAAGTAATTATACTTTACCCCTACGAAGATTCGAACTCATTTTTGCTAAAATATGCATCATTGAAGGATCAAAACATATGATTTTCACTCATCAAGGTTCATTTCTTCTAATTTTCCCCTTTGTTTGAAGCTAATTGAAGACAAAAACCGCTCAATATCGCTATTGACATCGAGCGGTTCGATTTGTGCCCCCAGGGAGATTCGAACTCCCGTCTTAGCCTTGAAAGGGCTACGTCCTAGTCCCCTAGACGATGGGGGCTGAGCATTTTACAGCGACGGGATTTTACCATTCCCCAAGCATTGGGTCAAGCATTACACTGCGTTTTCCTTCTCAAATCCAAACAGGCATGGTATAATCCCGTCTCGCGCCGCCAATGGCGGTTATTTTATGTGTCTTGAATTCACCACGCTAACAGCGTGCAAGTTCTACGGTAAAGGAAAGAGAACGATGAGTGATCTGCTAAAAGCTGTTGAAGCACCAGTCAATGAGAATATCCCCGAACTACGCCCAGGCGATATAGTACGGGTCTTCGTCCGCATCAAAGAAGGCAATAATGAGCGCACTCAGGAATTCCGGGGGACGCTCATTCGGATGCGTAAAGGCGGCAACAATGCCAACTTCACGGTACGTCGCATCGCCAGCAATGGTATCGGCGTTGAACGCACGTTCCTTCTACGCTCACCAAGACTGGAAAAAGTATTAGTGGAACGGCACTCACACGTACGCCGCGCCCAGCTGTACTTCCTGCGCGAGCGGACCGGGAAGCGCTCCAGACTGAAGCAAAAATTCACCAACTAGTTAGTCCAAATGAACGAAACAAACAAAGGGCACAGCCAGTAAGTAGCTGCGCCCTTTTGTAGTACTAGCTCACGGAACATACGTATGCGAGCACCTCTCATTGGGATTACTTCCGCCCAGAGTAACCAACACCCCACAATCAAATATATTAATCTACCGAGAGCTTATACGGACGCACTCTGTGACGCAGGCGCTAGCCCCGTAATGATTCCAGTGGGACTATCTACCCCTCAGCTGCAAGACCTGATCTTTCGTTTGGATGGGCTTCTGATGCCAGGCGGTGGTGACATCGATCCATACGCCTACGGTTCCAAAAGCCATCCTAAAGTGGCAGCAGTCGACCCAGAGCGCGACCAATTGGAGATCCAAGCATTCCACTTTGCACGATCACTCGGCTTGCCCGTCTTGGGTATTTGCCGCGGTTTGCAGCTGATCAATGTTGCCATGGGGGGGTCACTGTATGAGGACCTGCTCGACCAACGTCCCACATCCGATAATCATGACTTTCACGAGAAACATGAACGAAATTACCTCGCCCATCAAGTAAATATCGCAACCAATAGCTATCTATCAACGATCTTTGATAGCCTCGTTGTTCAGGTCAACAGCTTATACCACCAAGGAATTCGCGACTTGGCTAGTGGCTTAGCCATCACTGCCAGAGCGGGAGACGGCCTGATAGAAGCAGTTGAGATCGAGGGCTATCCTTTTGGGATCGCTGTGCAATGGCATCCTGAATGCCTGCAGGAGCATAACAGTATGCGCTCGCTATTCAGGGCATTTGTGAAAGCGGCGGGGAAGAATTGAGCGAGCCAGCCTCCCCTCTTCCTGCATCTGATTGCGAGATGAATACGGCTATAGGTATTTTTGATTCGGGTGCGGGCGGGTTGTCTGTCCTGCACGTACTACGGCGAGAACTTCCTGACGAAAAGCTGATCTACGTAGCCGACCAAGCGCACGTGCCGTACGGTCTCCGGCAGTTGGAAGAAGTGCGCACATTCTCAGTGGGAATCACCCGCTTCCTACTCTCCCAACCAGTCAAACTCATCATTGTAGCCTGTAACACAGCTTCAGCTGCGGCGCTTCACTACTTGCGTGATCAGTTCCCTGCAATACCATTTGTCGGCATGGAACCCGCTGTAAAACCAGCCGCAGAGTATACCCGGACAGGTGCGGTCGGTGTGCTGGCAACACCTGCCACCTTCCAAGGCGAGCTCTATAGTTCGGTTGTTGAAAGATTTGCCAATCATGTCAAGGTATATCAAGATACTTGTCCTGGCTTAGTAGAGCGAATAGAAGCTGGTGATCTGCGCGGGACATCAACCACGGCAATCCTTAAGCGAGCTATCGACCCGATGCTTGATAAGGGCATTGACACCATCGTTCTGGGTTGCACCCACTATCCTTTTGTGATCCCCCAGATTCAGCATATAGCGGGACCCGGTGTCCGTGTGATCGACCCTGCCCCAGCCATAGCTCGCCAGACCAGACGCGTCCTTAGGGTTAAAAACCTGTTGGCTAACGGAGAGGATTTACCGGGTGTGCGTTTCTACACATCAGGTGATCAGCAGCGATTCCAAAAGCTAAAAGGTTTGCTTTTGGGGGAGAAGGGCGTGGTGGATAATGTTTGTTGGGATGCCGGGGTGCTAAAACCCTGCTAAGAATTGCGTAATACTCTCAGATAAAAAGAACTCTTATGTAATGATGTGTAGTGCGGGGCATGGTACACAGTGTCATGAATCCAAATTCAGTGATTGCCGGTCATCACTGTCGTCAGCCCGCTCTGACCAATTCCGCTTACCACTCCAACTCTCAATCGTGATTGCGAACACTGCAGTACGTTTTATCTCATGATCAGTAATCGGCCGGTAATCTGTGCCGGGCTGCATGGCTGGGAAATACTTTTCAATCAAACCATACAGTGCAGAACGCATCTGTTCAGAACGCACCACCTGGCGCAACTTCCCAAATGCCACCACACTTTCATACTGGAACGAAAACTCTAAGGCAATATTCGATGGTAGCAAGTCTCCTGATCGGAAGGTCTCAAAACACACTTCCGGATGGCGCTGGCAATTGGCCTGCAGACGACCGGTGCTATTTGTGTGGAAATAGATCTCATGCGCATCAGGGTCGTACCAAAACAGGGCTGGTGTGATAAAGGGCTGTTCATCCCAGTGGGTGGCTATATGACCAACCTCTGCCTCAGCCAAGAAACCGCGTATCCATTCATCATCACATGCATACTCAGACCTGTAGATTTTATTCGGTGCCTGGTTCTGTGGATCATAGCGCTTATTCATAACGGATTATCCTTCATCAGCTGGCAGGATGCCCACAATCGCCAGGTTGAGTACCACATCCTGGAAATTATCAAAGCTTAAGTCGCGGAAATCCCAGCCCGATAAATTCCTTAGATTAGTGAATATCGAAGTGTAGCTTTCCAGGACTCTCCGTTTCCAATCCAATCCGAGTGAGCGGCCAACTTTTGCAATGCCCTCCGCGTCCGGTCCTTCGATTTCAAGGAAATCACCATAGGGCATTTCGTCAAGTACAATTTCAACATTTTCGTACCGATAGGTCGTACGGTATTTCTCATATAACATAAATACCTGGAAACCTAATGCTTCCAAGAGTTTTTTAGCAGACTCATAATCGCTGACAGTAATCTCGTACTCTTGTCGTAAACGCGCTCCCCCTTTATCCGAACTCGGTCCCTTATAAGTCAACTTAGCTACATCGTCCTGCCTTAGGCGTAGCACTTGCTCCCGACTAGTCAATTCGCCGCCGGGAGTATCGAAGCGTAAATTTCTTTCGAGGACACGGGGTTTAACCAACTCAGCACCTAGACCGAGCAAGTGCTCCTGGCAACTTATCATATTAAGGATATGGTACTTTACTTCAAGTTCGTGGTTTGTACTAGTCATCATGTCGCCAATGGTTTACAAAACTAGTAGAAGTATTACAGCACACTTAGCAAGGTCTGGCGCTGTTCAACGCGATCGCCTGAACTTATTCGCAGACGCGACACTGTTCCGGAACATGGCGACTTCAGCTCATTTTGCATCTTCATCGATTCCAGAATCACCAATACATCACCTGCCTCGATTTCCTGTCCATCTTCCACGGGAACATCAACTACCAACCCGGGCATCGGCGCTTTTAAGTGAAAGACCATATTCTCCGATACTTTACTGCCGGCGGCGGCTCGCAGACGCCGCTCGCGCTCATCTTCAACATTTGCTATGTACTGATGCCCGTGTAGGATAACCTGCAAGCCCTCATCACCAGGATAGACGTAAGATTCATATGAGCGACCATCCAATAATAGCGAATAGACTGGTTGGTCGTTTAAGGAATCGAAATCAACCGTATAGTTTTTTCCGTCCAAACGAACGGTATGGTCATCAATAATCTCAATGAGATATTCATGACCGCTGATCGTAGCGACATATTTCATCCAACACCTCGTAGAAGCTTGCCTGTAAACTTACTTTCGCATCCTCTCCCACCGACTGACCCATTTCCAGTTGCTGGTATCGCGTTCATTCCGCTGGATAATATGGGCAGCTCGCTGGGTTTGTTGGTGAGCTACCAGAGATGCGATGATAGCCGCGATCTCTGGACTATCATCTTTTCCCTCTTCGGCTGACTCCATTGAGAATTTGTCCTCGACAAAACGAGTGTCATAAAACCCGCCCATAAAGAGGAATGAATCCATGAGACTCTGGTGAAATGGGATATTAGTACGCACACCCAGAATGCGGTATTCTTCAAGCGATCGGCGCATGCGTAGAATCGCTTCTGAGCGTTTATCTCCCCAAACGATCAATTTAGATATCAAGGAATCATAGTATGGTGAGATCTCAAAACCCGGGTAGATGCCTGTATCTACACGCACTGCCGGTCCTGTTGGGAGCAAGCTATGGGTAATCCTGCCAGTTGAAGGGAAAAAATCATGATAGGGGTCTTCAGCATTGATTCGGCACTCAATTGCACAGCCATTCATAACGATATCATCTTGCGTATAGCGCAGCTGCCGCCCACGGGCGATGCGGATCTGCTCGCGGACAATATCGACACCGGTTACGAGCTCAGTGACAGGGTGTTCCACCTGTAGACGGGTATTCATCTCGAGGAAATAGAAGTTTTTTTCCTGATCCACCAAAAACTCGATCGTGCCGGCATTAACATAGTTTACTGACTGGGCAGTGCGAACAGCCACATCACCCATCCGGTCCCGCAAAACCTGATCATCTGCGATAAAAGGTGATGGCGCTTCTTCCAGTAATTTCTGGTGTCGCCGCTGAAGCGAGCATTCACGCTCACCCAAATGAATGACATTCCCCTGAGTATCAGCCAAGATCTGGATCTCAATATGGCGAGCACCCTCAACAAGCTTCTCCAAGTAAACATTGCCATCACCAAAAGAAGCTTCGGCTTCACGGCGGGCCGCACTTATCAGGGTCGGCATCTCTTGTAGTCCTGAGACCTCGCGCATGCCTTTACCACCACCACCCGCAGTAGGTTTGATCAGTAATGGGAAGCCAATTGTAGGGGCGACTGCAAGCAGCTCATCATCGTTGAGTGCACCTTCACCTTCAGTCCCAGGGATAACTGGGATTCCAGCCCGTGCAACAGTTGCCCGGGCAACTCCCTTATCTCCCATGGCAGCGATTGAGCTGGGTTTTGGGCCGATAAATGCCAACCCTGCTTCCTGGCAGGCTTCGGCAAAGTCGGAACGCTCTGCAAGGAAGCCATAACCGGGGTGAATTGCATCTGCTCCACACTTCCGCGCGATGGCAATAATCTTATCACCGCGCAGGTAAGAATCACGCGCCGGGGCAGGTCCTAGGAGGTAGGCTTCATCAGCATAGCGAACATGCAGTGCCTGCCGGTCTGCTTCTGAGAAAACACCAACCGTTTGGATACCAAGCTCACGGCACGCCCGGATGATCCGTACAGCGATCTCTCCCCGATTAGCGATCAGCACTTTGGTTAACATTCCAGCCTCCAATAAACCAAGAACTCATTCTTTCTGGCAAGCAGGGTTTGATCACACACTGGCAAACTCTCCCAAAAAGTCTACTAGGCGCGACGTGAAGACATCGGGGGCTTCCTGCGGAACCATGTGACCGACACCCGGTACAATCCACAACTCTCCTGCGGGCACCCCTTGAGCAATATCAGCAGCATGCTGGGCGCTCGCGTGCTCATCTAATGCTCCCTGAACGACCAAGGTTGGACAACCAATTTGGGGTAAGCAAGGACTGATGTCCCAATCAATAATCCCTGGTTGCGTCCAGCCGTTATACCAACCATAGAAGACCGCATCCACTTTGTCCCCGTGCATCCGGCGTAAGCCATCCTGAAAGCGAGCATCGTTCTGGTATGTCTCACGGATAGTTTCGATGGACTGACCCATTTGGGATTCGATGTATATATGTGCCGCGATCGTGACTAAACTGGTAATACGCTGAGGCTCAGTAGCCGACAGCAGCAGAGCGATTGTACCGCCGTCACTGTGCCCTACTATTGCAGTTTGCTCTACCTTGAAACAATCAAGAATGGTAAGCAAATCCGCAATATCTTCTGAGAAATGGGGCATCGAGAGTGCCGTACGCCCATCTGACCTGCCGTAACCCCAACGATCGTAGGCGATCACTTGGAAACCGGCTTTCAACAGCTCCGGCATCTGGGCTCGCCAGGAGGCAACTGATCCCAAGCCATGGTGCAGCAGGATGACAGTGGGATTTTCCTTCAAGCCATGGCGTTCAACATACAGATCGTGATCATTGATGCGCATAA
>JBFENN010000101.1:0-10817 GCA_041551115.1 Anaerolineales bacterium | reverse complement strand
TCGCTTTTGGGTAGTAGCTTCCCTCTCGTCCAATCGGCGACATTATAGTCATCAAAGAGGATTTTTCCCTTGGTTGACATTTGCAAACCGAGCACGTTCATGCCGACTGTTGTCTTTCCAGATCCAGATTCACCAACAATTGCTAAAATTTCACCATGCTTGACGGTAAAACTTACCCCATCAACTGCATGAACTACCTTATTTGGTTTGCGCAATAAACGTTCGTGGATGGTGCGTTCTACCGGGAAGTATTTGAAGAGTGAATCGACCTGGAGAATGGGTTTGCTCATCATCTTAATGCTTGATCACTAAGTGGCAACTGACCAAGTGCCCCGGTGAAAGCTCATGGGGTTGAGGATGAGAATCGGTACAAACACCTTCCCCGTTCCAGATATGACAGCGCGGCTGGAAACGGCAACCTGGTGGCAAGGCATCCAGTCGTGGGGGATTGCCAGGGATAGAAGCCAATTCTGCGCCCGGCTCAGCGATATCTGGAAATGCAAGTAACAAGCGTTGGGTGTAGGGATGTTGCGGATTGTTAAAGATCATGTCACAACTAGCGTATTCCGCCAATGTACCACCATACATGACCAGCACATCATCGCACATCTCAGCCACCAGGCCAAGGTCGTGGGTGACGACAATCAGCGATAAGTTTAGCTCTTTTTGAAGATTCTCTAGCAGTTCAATGATCTGGGCCTGGATCATCACGTCCAATGCAGTGGTCGGCTCGTCGGCGATCAGGATACGCGGGTTGCAGGCGAGAGCCATAGCGATCACAGCCCGTTGACGCATGCCACCGCTGAATTGGTGCGGGTATTGGCGACCACGTGAAGCAGGAATACCCACCAGTTCGAGAAGTTCTCCAGCGCGCTTGCGTGCCACACTTCTTTCATCGGTGATGTGATGCAGGTGCAACACTTCCACAATCTGGCTTTCGACAGTTCGCACCGGGTTGAGAGCGTTCATGGCGCCCTGGAATACCATGGATATGCCGCCCCAGCGCACCTTACGCATATCGTCTTCGCTTATCTGAAGGAGATCTTTCCCATTAAAAAGGATTTTACCCTGGACGATCCGCCCTGCTTCGGGCAAAATACGCATCAGGCTCAACATAACTGTCGTCTTACCGCATCCACTTTCACCCACAAGCCCGAGGGATTTGCCTTGTTCGATAGAAAAACTAATACTACTGGCTGCTTGTAATGCGCTGCCACCGTCAGCGAGATAATTCACAGTAAGATCTTCGAGTTCTAATGTGGCCATCAGTCGCCTTCAGCCACCGGCTCGGGCTGAACAACCAGCGGCTTTCCAACTGCTATGGAGATCATATCCTTGGGGTTAAAGAGGTGGTGGGTGCGCAAGCGTGGGTTGACGATCTCCTCCAACGCAGTACCTATCAAGATGATCGCCAGACTGACCCACACGATCGCAAAACCGGGAGGTAATAGGAACCACCACGCCATACGGCTGATGGCACGTTCGAAAGCGAAATTCAACATCATGCCCCAACTGACCATGGTCGGGTCTCCTAGACCCAAAAACGAGAGTGATGACTCAGCGATGATGGAAGCCGATATATCCAACACAGCCTGGGTTATTATTAGTGGAAGTACTTGAGGGAATATATGTCGCCAGATGATACGCAGATTACTACCCCCAAGAGCACGAGATCTCAGTACAAATTGGCGTTCTTTTATAGATAGCACTTGTGAACGGACCAGGCGCGCTGTATACGTCCAGTATAACAGGCCAATCACTAATACAATCTTCCAAAGACCTCGCCCCCATACCGAGATGATCACCAACATCAACGGCAGATCGGGGATTACCATTAAGAAATCGACAAACCTCATTAATACCGTACTGACCCGCCCGCCATAATAACCGGCGACGAGTCCAACTACGCTGCCAATAAACATCGAGAAGAAAGAAGCTGTGAAGCCAACCAACAACGAGATGCGTGCCCCGTAAATCAACAAGCTGAGTACATCTTTACCGGCATCATCCCGCCCCAACCAGTGCTCAGCGTCCGGTGGCGCTAGGATATCCTCCGTAGACACTTCCACGCGTTCATATGGATCCGTGGGAGCCAGCCAGGGCGCAAAAACTGCAGTGATAACTACAATCAGCAGCATAATACTTCCCACGATCGCCATCGGTTTACGCCGGAAGACATCCCAGATTTTTTTCGAAAGGTTCATAAGACGATCCCTCAATCTGGTTGGACTCGAGGGTCTAATATTCCGTATAGCAGATCGGCTGCCAGATTAGCCAAGATGACGCTGATCGCTAACAACAAGAATGTGCCTTGAAGCACAGGATAGTCGCGCTTTTGTACTGCTTCAAACATCAAGCGCCCAATACCCGGCCACGAGAAAACCGTCTCCACCTGAATGGCGCCACCAACTGTGTACCCGATGGTTAAGGCGATGATGGTCACCATTGGGAGCATCGAATTTTTTAACGCGTGATCGCGGAAGATGCGTATCGTGCTCAAGCCCTTGGCTTTTGCGGTGAGGATAAAATCCTCACTCAGTACCTCTACTACACTACTGCGCATGATAAGCATGTATTCACTCATATAGAGAAGAGTCAGAGTAAGCGTTGGAAGAATCAAGTGTCGACCAACATCAAGCCAATATTCAAGGCCGTCTTCTGGTTTCAGCCCTGGAGTGACCATGCCGCCCACTGGCAGATGACCCCGAAATACCATGATCAAGATGATGCCGAAAAAAAAGGTGGGCATCGCCCAGGTAAACAGACCTAATAGAAGGATGCCAGTATCCAAGCGTGTGCCGCGCCGCCAGGCGGCTATCAATCCGAGAGCGATACCAACCACGATAGCAAGCACTTCACCAAGTCCGATCAATACTACCGTCCGCCAGACACGCTGTGATAGAAGTTGGGCAACATCCTGTCGCGTAGAGAATGAAACCCCGAGATCACCATGCAGCAGGTTACGGAAATAAGCTGTGAATTGTGTATCGATTGCCCCATAGAGATCGCCGGTCATCAGTGCCTGGACATCCAACCAAACTGGTTTATCCAAACCGAAATTTACTCTGATACGTTCCTGAGCTTCACGAGTCATGCGCGGACTGTGAATGATCATTTTGACCGGGTCGCCTGGAAGAATACGGAAAAGGAAGAAATTGAAAACTAACACGACGACTAATGTCGAGAAGGCAAAACCGATCTTGCGGAGTATATAGTCGCTGCGTTGCATCGTTAAACCTTTAAACAGCGGGGCGACATACCGATATGTCGCCCCGCAAAAGTAAGGAATTTACTGGACCGGTTTTCCCTGAAGCAAACCGGATTTCCATAGGATATCACCGGCTTCTTCCCCAAATCCGGTGAAACGATTATTACGATAGGCTTGTACGTTCTTATAGTAAGTCAGAACGATATAAGGTCTTTCTTCGAAAAGCTTTTCCTGCATCTCCCAGATCAACTTACGGCGATCTTCTCGAATGAAGGTCTTCGCTTGTGTAGAATACATCTCTTCGAACTGTTCATCACAGTATCCACTGTCGTTCCAACCGCCTTCCTCACGCTGTTCGCAGGTGAAGATAAACATGGCGAAATCCGGATCTGGATCCAATCCCCAGCCCCAGTAGATCATATCGAAATCGAAATCGGGATATAAGCCGATCAGGCTATCCTCGTCCATCAACGTGGGTGGGGCGGAGATACCAATTTGGGCTAAGCCATCAGAGATGATTTCCAGGATACGGGCTTCTGTGGCATCGTCAGTGGCGTATAGACGGTATTCAAGCGGGTTTCCATCCATATCCTCCCGCACGCCATCATTATCACTGTCGACATACCCAGCCTCCTCCAAGATGCGGTTGCCCTCCTCGATATCGTAAGGTACATCCTGAACATCGCTGTTGTGCCAGTCGCCCATTGATGTCGGGACGATTACCGAGGCTGGATCAGCATAACCCAGGTAAGCTACTGTAATGATCTGCGCCTTGTCGATCGCATGGGCGATTGCCAGTCTCACCGCCGGGTCCCACAGACTTTCAGGCTGTGTACCGTCTTCGTGTGAGTTGATGATCAGTTCATCGATGGAGGTCGAATTCATGATCGGGACATGCACATTCTCGGCGTCTTGTAAAGTCTGGATGGCCGTGGAGGGTACATTGTCGGCATCGATCACGTCGATCTCACCCGCCAAAAGCGCCTGTACAACGGCATCTTCGGTTGCGAACTCACGGTATATGATGCGGTCGATAGCGGGTGTGGTGCGCCAATAATCCTTGTTTGCCTCCAAGATTAGGTGCTCTCCCTCCGACCATTCCACGACCTTATACGGTCCGGTACCGATGCCCGCGGAGATATCCTCAAACTCCATGATCTCGTCATAAGTCATCTCACCCCATACGCTCCGAGGTAGGATCCAGACGTACATCAGCAAGTATTCCATGTTGCCCACCGGATCCGAGAGTGTAACCTGTAGGGTTGTGTCATCCAACGCTACGATCTCTTCGAAATTGGCTAGATAAAAACTAAATGTTTCTATCTCGTTTTCTATAGTCCAATTTAAGCTCCAGGCAACCTCCTCAGCAGTCAGGGGTGTTCCATCGTGAAAGGTTACCCCTTCTCGAATTTTGAAGGTCCACGTAAGCCCATCATCTGATACTTCCCAGCTTTCTGCCAGCCCAGGGATGAAATTGCTGATGCCTGCTTCTTCAACCAGGGTGTCATAGATCATGTATCGAATTGTGTAGCCGTACCAACCAAACGTCGGGTTAGCTGTATCCCAGATGTATGTCGTCCCGACGGTCATGGTGACCGGTTCGTCCTCGACTGGTTCTTCCTCAACCGGCTCACCTTCGACTGGTTCAGCAGGCACCTCAGTCTCCATCTCTTCAACTGGGACCTCTGTCTCGATTACTTCAACGGGTTCTTCAGGTTCAGTGGTCGGCGTGGCAGCACTAGTGCAGCTAGCCAGAGTCATACTTAAGATCACTAATAGGGATATAACGCAGGCAAGTTTCCAGTTATTGCTTCCCATCTCTTCAACTCCTTTATTCATGTAAATGATCCTTGTTCCGACCTTATCCAGCATATTCTTCTCTGTGAGCATACTCAGCAACTTCGGATATCACTCCACCAGAGCTGATATTCTGCCGCATCGGAATATTCCACAGAGATTTATGGTTGCCCGATTCACATGACTAATCGGGTTTAGGGACAAACGGGATGCTGCCTTAAGGCGTAAAGGTACGGCAATACTCACCTCCTGATAAATATGACCGGTGGGTCTGTTCCCCGTGAAGCATGTCAAATTGGATTCTTTCTGGTGAGCGGGGATCCTCACCTATACGAAATGTGTTTTCGTTAAGTGGAACCAACTTCTCTTCTTGTCCAGAGGGATAGATCAAGAATAAACTGGATTTGCGCAAAACAATTCGGAAATTCGAATTCCAGGGATTGTGAGAGCGATAATGGCCAGTATAAGAAGTCCATATACGTGGAAATTTTTCACTTGGTATCCCGGTATAGCCTGCGCGCAGATACCAGTCGGGACCATGGTAGGCTTCAACAACTTGACCATTTTGCCACCCAAATGAAAGCAGGAAGCGGTTAAACGCTCCATGATTAATAAAATATTGGCCAGCCTCTCTTCGTTCAAGGGGCATGTGATCATTTTCGTATTCCAGTACTAGGCTGCCATCTCGGTCTGATATCAGAAAGGATTTTTCACCCGCTTGATAAAAACCGGTGAGCTTACCCGCATCTGGGATAGACAGCAAGTTTTCCGGTTCTGGATTGGGCAAGGCTTCCCCTATCCTTTCGGCGCGTGACAGTTGTAGTGTATAACGAGCCAGAGTTTCTATATCCCATGGAGGATGAACCGCTGGTCCATTCAGAAGCACTACCACCCCCAATCCGGCAGCCAGGTCGACTTCAATATAGGCGCAATAGCCAACCATTCCGCCGCTATGGCTAAGGTAGAGACGCCCATTGCGTTCTCCGATGACCAGACCATAGCCATAATGCTCTCCATGATGACCATTGCCGGTCAAAATGTATGGGTTGGTAAATGCATCAAAGCTGCCTTTAGAGAGTAGACCGGCACCCTGGTTGAGCAGCATGCGCAAGTATCGGCACATATCGGTCACATCTGAGCAAATAGCCCCATCCGCGGCATCGGACTCTAACCATGTGGCAGGGGCAAGCATCCCGCCTTGTGGCAGTGGCCGATCATCAAAAAACGGCTCGTAGCCTTTCGCCATTCGCAGGCGTGTTGCGTTTGTGATGACGGGTTCAGTGGCATGCATTTCAAGCGGGCCAAGGATATTTTCTCTGAGTATCTCAGCCATATCCTTTCCGAGCACTTCCTGTAAGACTAATCCCAGTATTTTGTAGCCGCTGTTTGAGTAGTGAAAATAGCTCCCTGGTTGAGAACAGGCCTCGTACTCCATCAGCTTCCAGACTTCGTTAAGTGCGCTAACATAAGCATCACTCCCGCTAATAATGCCAGCGCTATGGGTCAATAAATGATGTAAACGAATGGGTTCGTTATATGCTGACCTAATACGCAACCACGGTAGATATCGCTCGATTGGTGATTCCACATCGAGAATGCCACGTTCTTGTAATAGAAGTATGAGGATACTGGTGAAAGACTTACTGATAGAGCCGATTTCGAACAGGTGCTTCGCTTCAACAGGTTTCTGAGCGGCAAAATCCGCGTAACCGTATGTCGCGATGTGCAGGGTTTTGCTGCGATCTGTCAGGCCAATCACAACGCCTGGTGCGTTGTATAAATGTTGATTACGCTCGATGTACGCATCCAAAATTTTGAACGCGTCTCGATCGGCACTGATCATCGTCCACCTGATGTGTGGAGCTCATTGACCTAATTATAGAAGACCATTTTAGCATGAAATTCCAAATATTCATATAGGATAATTTCGGCGTTAAATACTATTCAATGGGTTGGTTTTTCTAAGTAGATCGGCAATCTCCCTGCCCCTCTTGACAGATAAAGGAGCATTGAAAAATCGTTGACGGATATTTCTACCTCGAATAAAATGAATCCAAATGACGATGCACTAATGGGGGGGAGAGCTTGGTACCTATTGTCTAGAACTATAGATCGAGGCAATGACCTTATGCATATCAATGTAATCAATGACGAGGAGAATGAATCGATCCACAAGACCACCCTAAGAATTCTTAGTGAGATTGGGGTAGGCCTGACCCATCCGGAAGGTAGGGAACTCTTGGCAGGTGCCGGTGCCAGGATAAAAAATCAGCGTGTCCTGTTACCTCCGGACTTAGTAGAGCGATACGTAGCTATGTGTCCACATTATGTAAAATTGCTCGACCGCACAGGAAACGCCATCATAATCGGGGATGGGGGCATGCACTGGCACAATCTGGGAGGGGCACGCGAAGTATATGAATCCGATTCAGGTCAACGCAGAGGAGCAACACTCCAAGACGTGCGCGACAGCGCCCGTCTTCTGGATGCTTTGGATCAGGTCACTACCATCACGCCCTTTTTTACTCCAGGAGAAGTGCCGGGCGAGATCATGGCATTGGCGATGTACCGCCACACAATTCCTCAAACAACCAAGCTGGTTCATGGTCCGGGTGTGCATCACCCGGCTCAAGTGCATTTCATCGTCCGTATGGCCTCTGTGATTGGTACCCCGGAGGAAACGCTCAGTCTGGGGGTATCGCCGATCAGTCCACTGTTCTTCCCGGATCAGATAGTAGCCTCCATCATTGAGGTTGCCCAATCTGGCGTTACTTTAACGCCTCTGCCTTGTCCAACAGCCGGAGCAACTGCTCCTCTCTCACTCGCGGGTGCACTGGCGCAGCAGAACGCGGAGGTGCTGGCTGTGATCGTGCTGGCTCAAATCGTGCGTGCGAGCACCCCAATCGTCTATTGCGGCCGCTTGTCGGTAATGGAACCGCGCAGCGGGGCTTCAATCTGGGGAGGGGTAGAACTAGGTTTGATCTCTGCTGCTACCGTTCAAATCGCCCATCGATACAATCTACCGGTAAATGTCTACGGTCTGTCAACCAATGCCATGATCCCCGACGTACAAAATGGCTATGAGCGCGCCTTGAACGCCATTCTACCTGTGATGGCGGGCGCGGACGAGTTATCAGGTATTGGTGAGATGGATGCCGGGGTTATGGGCTCCTACCTCCAGATGGTGATCGATAATGAGATCGCAGGCGGGATCCAGAGGTTGCGGCGTGGTTTTATCACAGATGAGGATTCACTCGCATTCGATGTGATTCGCAATGTTATGGAAGGTTCCAGAAACTTTTTAGCCGAGGCGCACACAGTACGCTACCTGAGGTCGGGTGAGGTGTATGTGCCCGGTTTAGCGGAGCGCCGTTCCTGGGTGGAATGGGAGCGTTCCGGACGGGAGAGTATGGCGGAAAGGGCGCGCGCTAAGGCGGAGCGGTTGTTGGTCGAACACCAGGCGCCGCCAATAACCCAGGCGCAAGAAGATGAATTGGAAGCGATTATGGAAGAGGCAGGGAGTTACCCATGGTGATGACAGAAATCCCTTTACTCGAAGTCAGCGGCACACATCGCCAGGTAGGAGAACAGATCGGCGAACATATGAAACCTCATATCAGGGAGATGCTCGATAGCCAGCGCCAAAGACTTCCCTTGGGTGTGTTATGGCAGGATATCCTGCATAAAAGCCGCTTGTGCTTGGTTGAGAGCCGGGCTGTTTTTCCAAAATATATCGAGGAACTGGAAGGGATAGCGGAAGCTTCGGGAACGGATTTCGATGAGCTGTTCCTATCCATGTGCGAAGAACTGTGGGAGCCCAGCCCTTGGCAAATTGATGCAGCTATTCCGAAGAGAGGTTGTACAGATATGGCTGCACGCGGGCACGCGACGCTTGATGGGTCTACTCTGATCGCTCACACAAATGATCTGTCACCAGAATCGCAAGAGGACCTGGTCATCCTTCAAGTCCAGGCTGGAGATGAACCGCAGTTCCTGGGTGTTTCGAGCGGAGGCGTAGCCATCAGTGCCGGTTTTAATGCGGCTGGTATCAGCCTAACTGGGAACCAGGTGGACAGCAACGATGTTCGCATTGGAGTACCGCGCTTGTTGATGGTGCGAGCGATACTGGCGGCACGCCGCCTCGGCGAGGCAATGGATGTATGTTTATTGCCACAGCGGGCTTCGAATTATAACAATTTGATCGCTGACTCCAATGGTGAAGTCTACAATATGGAAGGATCAGCGACCGAAAATGAGGCGCTCTACATCGAAGGCGATCTGTTGGCACATAGCAACCACTATACCAGCGTGCCGATGCGCCATTTTGAAGCCGATCGTAATGACATCGGCGATTCGGTGATCCGTTACCATCGCGCCATGCGTTTGCTGCGCGAGAACTATGGTGCCCATTCCCCTGATTTATTCAAGATACTCCTTGCCGACCATGCGAATTACCCCGCTTCGATCTGTAAGCATGGCTTGGAGACAGTAACTGTATTCAGTATGGTTATTCACATTGACGAGTTGAAGGTTTGGATCGGATCTGGACGACCCTGTGAGACGACTTTTAACGCATACCAGTTGGAGCCCTGTACACTCCCAGAGGAAGGTTGATGTTGACAAAAATCCCAGCATTATTCCCACTAAGTTATGAGCAATCGCGCGATCGATTTCTACATTCGTTCGACTTTGTCCAGACACTCTGGGCGAATGCGCGCAGATATCGATATCCGCTGTCGCAATTTAATGATTTGAGCATCGATTGGATCCAGGCAGACGCCACCCAGCGCGCAGAAAGAGTGCTGATCTTTACAACCGGCGAACACGGCATCGAAGGGTTTGTTGGGTCAGCGATGATGCAGCGCTTTATAGAAGTATATCTGCCCAGGTTGAATCCGATGGATACTGGCCTGCTGCTGGTGCACGCTATCAATCCTTGGGGGATGCAGTCAAAGCGGCGCACCAACCCCAATAATGTCGATCTTAACCGGAACTTCGTCGCCGATAAGATTTCCTTGGATCCATCTTTTAATCCCGGCTTTGGAGAATTGGAGGCAATCTTTAATCAAAATGAGCATGTCCAAAGCTATGGAACCGCAAACGTGAAATTCATGATCGACCTGGCAAGACATTTGAAAAAAGAGAGTTGGGAACAACTCCGTGCTACCTGGTTGGTGGGTCAATACAGCCATCCAAAGGGAATCCACTATGGAGGCAATCTTATCCAGGAGGAGACAAGTGTGTTGAAGGGCTTGTACCACCAGGAATTCAACAGTTATCCGCAGATTCTTCACCTAGATATGCACACCGGCTATGGACCACGCTATCAAATGAGCATTGTGAACTCTGTGCATGAAAAGCGCCCTTCCGACGAGTGGGTTCGTAAATTTGATTATCCATTGATCGTCGCAGCGAATCCGGAGGAGTTTTACGCCATCAGTGGCGACATGATCGACTATATATACACGCTGAGGGATCGTAGTTTCTCTGGGAAGAGGCTTTATGCGACCTCATTTGAATTTGGTACGTTTGGTGAAAAGATCACGGATCGGCTGCGGACCCTGCGCGCGATGGTGTTCGAAAACCAGATGTATTGGAATGGGTGCGTCAGTGCAAGGACCAGGACCCGCATAAAGGGCGAGTTTGAGGAACTGTTCTATCCCAGTGAGGCTAAATGGCGCGCCAAGGCAGTTGCTGACGCTGACCGTGCTTTTGAGGGGATCCTGACGGCGGAAGGTTATGTTTCTGCGAATTGAGAGCCACGCAGGATTTCGATAGGTCATTTAGAAATAAACTGCCCGACATGCCTGTC
>JBFENN010000100.1:0-10950 GCA_041551115.1 Anaerolineales bacterium | reverse complement strand
GGGAGAGATTTTCGAAGGCTGAATGAATTTATTATATACTGATATTTAGGTAGAAAGGATATACCTTGGCATGCGTGAAAAGATAAAGGGGGATAGCTCAGAATCCAATTTACTCCCTGATGCTGCTGATGAAGAGCGAGAATGCGGGGATCATAGTTGAGTAAAGTACAGAGCTGAGGGAAAATCACCGCGCAGGCATAACAATCTTACAGAGACTATGGTATGGGGACTGACAAAAAGGCAGCGGCATAAATGACGGGGGACAGGATCAGTTCCGGCGGGGCTTATCCAAAGACAAGTGCTAGGACAGCACCGCAGCCTAACTTGGTAAATGGGAAAGCGAGTCATCCAATGGGCAGCTCGTAAAATTAGCAATATCAGCGCACAAAGCATAATTTCTAATCATGCACACAAAATATTCAGTGTACTTGATCCCGGCATCGCCAAAGAACTACAACTAAGTGCGGCATTCAGGTCACCAGCGTATCGTAAGCCTTGATAATGGGTTAATACCTATGGTGCTATACCTAGTTTGTGAGAATGGATTGCCGATTGGAATCTCGACACAGGACGAGACAATATGCTGACGCTCTGAACCATTGCATCCTTGTTAACTGTGATGACAGTATCCTTGCCCTCATTCAATGACAAAGTCAATACTAGACACCGCTTGAAAATTACACCGAAAGTTAATCCAACAAACACAGCTAAAGCATCGTGAGGAGAAGTGAAAGATGGGCATCCTAAGCTTGTTAACTGACTTCGGCCTGCGTGATGGTTATGTTGGGGTGATGAAAGGGGTGATCTGGCAGATCGCACCTGAAATCCAAATTGCTGATATCAGCCATAATATCAGCCCACAGAACGTCCTGGAAGGTGCAATCGCATGGGGACGAACCGTTCCATATTTCCCGGATGGCAGTGTCCATATCGGCGTCATAGATCCAGGAGTTGGCACACAGCGCCGCCCAATCACCGCCCGACTAGGAAGCCATTATTTCGTTCTGCCCGATAATGGCTTAATCAGCATGCTGTTAGATAGTGCCGAAAAAAATGATCAACCCATCGAGTTTGTACACCTGGACAACCCCAAATTCTGGCTACCAGAAATCAGCAACGTTTTCCACGGGCGAGATATATTCTCTCCGGTTGGAGCACACTTAGCCATGGGTATACAACTAAAGGAGCTGGGGAGTCCGATCAACGACCCGGTCCGGCTGATAATCCCGCGCCCACAGCGCAGCCCAGGCGGTGTGGTTGGTGAAGTGATAAGCATCGACAATTTTGGCAATCTTGCATCCAATATTATGCAAAGTGATTTGGATGGATTGGGTTTGGTTACCGTGCACGTCGCTGATATCAAGATTGATGGACTAGTAAGCACCTTCGGCGAGCAACCGCCGGGAGAGTTGATCGCCTTATATGGTACGCGCTCTGATCTATTGATCTCTGTTGTCAACGGCAACGCCGCGAATGACTTAAAAGTTAAGGTTGGAGATCTAGTCAAAGTCGTCCCCAAGGTCAAGGTGTAACCAAAAATGAGTGTAATTTCCATAACAACAGATTTTGGCAGCGACGATTTTGAAGTAGGAGTATTGAAAGGCGTGATCTGGAAGATTGCTCCACAAGTCAAAATCGCAGATCTGAGCCATGAAATCAGCCCACAAAGCGTACTGGAGGGTGCATTACTGCTAGGACGTTGCACCCCTTTTTTCCCTGAGGGCAGCATCCACGTTGTCGTCGTCGACCCAGGAGTCGGCACCAATCGGCGGGTAATAGCTGCCCGCTGCGGTGCGCAGTATTTTGTAGGCCCTGATAACGGTTTGGCGACCTTGATGTTGGAAAGAGCCGAGCAAAATGGAGAGCCGGTAAAAATTATTTGCGCTGACCAGCCCAAATACTGGCTGCCAGAGATCAGCAATGTATTTCATGGACGGGATATCTTTTCCCCACTGGCAGCCCACATTGCAAACGGCGTACCAATCTCCCAAATCGGCACTCCACTTGATAACCCAGTTCGACTAGATATACCCCGACCCCAGTGGGTTGGTTCTAGCTTGAAAGGTCAGGTGATGAATATCGATCACTTTGGGAATTTATCGACGAACCTGACCAGCGAGCATCTAACCGGAATGGGTGATCTCATCGTCGAAATCAAGGATGCCAGTATCCGGGGGCTTTCACAAACATTTGGCGAACAAGGCTTTGGCAGTCTGGTCGCCCTAATCAATAGCGAGGGATTCTTGGAGATTGCTAAAGTAAATGGCAATGCTGCTCGGCACTTAAACGCGACAATAAACGACTTGGTTGAGGTACGACCAACTCAGTGAGATGACAGAATCATTACCGCTTGGCATTGAAAACTTATCTTTTCGTTATCGAAGCCGAGATGAGCTCGCGCTTAAAGATATCACCCTGACTATCTCGCCCGGCGAGGTCGTCCTGCTCGCAGGTGCCAGCGGCTGCGGCAAGACGACGTTGATGCGTTGCATCAACGGTCTGATCCCACGCACTTACCGTGGTGAGCTTAAAGGTGACATAAGGATTTTCGGTCAACCGGTCAAAGAGATGAGCATGCCAGAACTATCCCAAGCCGTGGGCACTTTGCTCCAAGATCCTGAAAGGCAGATCGTCGGCAGCCATGTCCTAAACGAAGTAGCGTTTGGATTGGAGAACCTGGCCGTACCGCGTGAAGCCATCTTGGAACGCGCAGGTAGGACTCTGCGTTTCCTTGGGATTGAAGATCTCGAAGACCGGGAGACGTTCTCCACTTCGGGTGGAGAAAAGCAAAAAGTAGCCTTATCAGGTGTTCTGGTGATGGAACCAAAAATACTCTTGCTCGACGAACCTCTGGCCAGCCTCGACCCGGCTTCAGCTCAAGAGGCCCTACAACTATTCCGCAAGCTGGCAGATGATGGTATTGCAGTCTTAATCGTTGAGCATCGGGTTGAGGATGTGCTCTCAATAATCCCTGATAAGGTGCTTTACATGGAACAGGGTGAAATCATCTATGAGGGTGATATTGACGGTCTCATGCAAGTGGTAGACTACCGACATATCAAACTGCCAGCTCCGGTGGTACTAGAACGCGCGGCAAACGCAGAGCTGGTGTCTTTTAAATCTGCACTACCTGAAAGCAATGAAAAAGATCTGGTTATCTTTGAGGAGGTTAACTTTCGCTACAGCCAAGAATCGCCCGAGGTACTGCATGACGTAAACTTTGCTGTCCATCAGGGCAACGTGATCGCCATTTTGGGTCCAAACGGTGCCGGGAAGACAACCCTTGTCAAACATGCGTTGGGGCTGCTCAAGCCGACCAAAGGGCGAGTACTGCTTGAAGGACAAGAAACCAACCAGATGACTGTGGCGCAAGCGGCTCATACCATTGGCTATGTGTTCCAAAGCCCCACCCAGATGCTCTTTGCGCCCACTGTTGAGGAGGAATTGGCATTTGGACCGCATAACTTACGGTACCCACCCGAACAAATTCAAGAAAATGTCGACTGGGCAGTGCATGCCGTACACATGGAATCGGAACTCAAAACTCCACCGCTGGCACTGTCCTTCGGACAACAGAAACGGGTCAGTATCGCTTCGATTTTAGCGATGCGTTCGCGCATCCTGATGATGGACGAACCCACCGCGGGGCAAGATTATTGGAACTACTTATCTTTCATGGATGCCATTCTACAAATGCCCGGATTTGACGCGATTTTATTCATCACTCACGATGTCGATCTGGCGGTGATATACGCTAATCGAATCTTATTGATGCATGATGGCAACATTGCCGCTGATGGACCACCGGAAGAGGTGATGGGAGATGAGATGCTTTTGCGCAGCTGCCGGGTATTGCCCACTTCGCTACTCAGACTCAACCTGGCATTGTTTCCTCAAACCGGTCAATTCCTTCGTACCGAGGAGCTAGCACACGCTATCCGGCATTAAACACAGATCCACCTATCCCAATAAAGGAGGTGACCAAACAGAGATAATCAACGCAACAAATTGTTTCGGTTCCAATATCCAATTCAACGTTGTGTGAAGGAGAGTCAAAAATGGAAGAAAAGAAATCCTTATGGGCATTCGGTACAACTGAGGTGGTGTACTCTGGCATCGGGGCAGCGCTTTACGGTGTGCTGTCCTGGGCCACAAACCTACTACAGATACCAGGGGCTGCAAATGTATCGGTACGTCCGGCCGTAGCCATCCCGATGTTTTTTGGCGTGGCTTATGGCCCATGGGCAGGTTTTATAACAGGTTTCCTGGGAACAGTTATCGGCGACTTGATCTCCGGTTACGGATTTTGGCCGTGGTGGGCTATTGGCAGCGGGTTAATGGGTTTCTTCACCGGACTGGTCGCGAATCAGATGACCGATTATAAAAGCGGTGGCGATATCCTCAAAGCAGAAGTTATGGTCATCGTCGGCATAGTGGTCGGGATGGGCCTGGCGAGTTTGTCGGAAATGTGGGTCTCGGGTGCAGATCTAAATACCGCAATCGTCTTCAACTTCGTACCAGCAGCACTCACCAACTTAGTCTGGGGTCTGATACTAACCCCTGTCTTGATGGTGGCATACGGTGCAGTTAGGTCAAGGTCCGGGCGATAATTCCCTGCACTAGCAACGCCATCTGTATAGCACGCTAAGCGGTTGGCTACCAAATAAACCAAATGCTGGTAACTTGGAGTTTCCGCCAACGAAATAGTCTTATGGAGAAGATCGACCCGCGGGCGCGGTGGATCTTCTCCATACTGTTCTTGTTTTCGATCACCCTGTTCTGGGACTTACGAGTTCTGCTGTTGTTCTTTGTGCTGGCTTTCAGCTGGTACCTGTCTGCCCGGACAACCTGGCGGGAGACTCGCCGCGGGTGGCTTTTTATCGTGCTCATATTGTTTAGTATGGTGGTGGTCAATGTCATCATTACCGGCGGAGGCACTGCGGGGATCGTAGCTCAAGAAGGACAGCACCCGATATGGGGTTTCACACTTGTACTACCTATGACTGGTTGGATAATAAACTTCACATTAACAATTGAGCGATTGTGGTTCGCACTAGCGCAAATCATACGCATCCTGTCCATTTCAGCCGTGTTTCTGATCATCCCCTATTCAATGGACCCACGTCTGTACGGATTCACCTTCCACGGCTTAGGTCTGCCCGATCGGTTTGCTTATTCTATGGATCTGGCTTTTCGCTATGTGCCCACCTTGGCGCGTGATTTCATCACCACCCTTGATGCTCAGAAAGCACGCGGTTACGAAATTGAACGGGTAGAAGGCGGATTGATCCGTCAAATCCGACGGATCGCCCCATTGATCGTACCAGTAACGATGGGGTCCATCATGACCGGAGAAGATGTAATCAATGCGATGGATCTGCGCTGCTTCGGTCTGCAAAAGCGAACCTGGGTCATGATCACTACCTTCCATTGGTACGATTATGCCATCATCATCTTCAGTATTTTGCTGCTCCTTGGGGCGATTCTCCTGCGGTACGGCCTGGGATTCGGTAGTTTCTGGGTACCAGCCTGGATTTTGACCAGTTGAGTGCTAGCGTGTAAATATCTCCTTTTATCATCCAGATACAAATCTATCTGAGCGATGGAAAAAGTGAGCTTGGAGTGAGTATCCAATATCCCTAGATCAATCCCGGTGGTAAAGCAATTTTCAAAATTTGAACTCTCAGTAAATCATTCCACCATCTATAACGTAGAACCAACTGGGATATCACGGAACAATCTACCTAAAACGATATCTATCTTGATATTTCTTCTGACAGCTTCTCTGATACTAAGGGCTTTTTTTTTAGATCCATATACCCACAATTGCTAAGCTAGCCCTCTTTTTGAAAATACCGAAAATTTGCATTATGATCCAACACCTTTCGCCGTTGGCATGGTCTACCTCAAAGAGGTGGAAGCAATCAACAACTGCCATATACTTGTGTGAACCGTGGCTAAGTCAAAATAAACCCCCCTAATCTACCTTTCGATAGATGACGGGATACATTCAATTTGTTACATTTATTACTGTACCCAATGGTTATATGCAACCTTTGTGCTAGCAGAGATTTACAGATTTATCCAAGCGAATGAGTCCCGTGGAATTCTGAAAAGCTAGCCTGAGAGTAATACTGCCAATACAATAAAAAGGAGCTCCTCATGACGCCCATCCTTGAAGTAGAAAATCTGGTAAAAAGATACGGTGACTTTGAAGCTGTCAAAGGGATCAGCTTCTCGGTCGAAGAAGGGGAGATCTTCGGTCTGCTAGGCCCAAACGGAGCCGGCAAAACACAAACTATCTCCATGTTGTCCGGGGTTATCCAACCTAGCTCTGGCTCTGCCCGCATCGGCGGATACGATATCCAGACCGATCTTAACAAAGTAAAAGAGATCAACGGCCTCGTTCCGCAAGACTTGGCGCTCTATCCCACGCTCAGCGCTCGAGTAAACTTAAACTTCTTCGGACGCATCTATGGTTTGCGTGGCAAGGCGTTGAAAGAACGCGTGGATGATGTTCTACGCATCGTTGCCCTGACTGACAGGGCTGACGAGTCTGTGGATAAGTACTCTGGTGGGATGAAACGGCGCGTCAACATTGCGGCCGGGTTAGTACACCAGCCGCGACTCTTGTTCCTCGACGAACCAACCGTCGGGGTCGATCCACAAAGCCGCAATCACATCTTTGAAAGCGTGCTGCGACTCAACCGGGAACGAGGGATGAGCGTTGTCTACACAAGCCATTATATGGAAGAGGTCGAACTGCTATGCAACCGGGTGGCAATCATTGACGAGGGGAAGATCATCGCCAATGATACAGTAAAAAACCTGATCGGCATGCTGGGTGGAGGGGTCATATATGTGGGTTTGGAACGGGTGGACGACGCACTGCTCCAGCAACTTGCCCAACTTCCCGCTGTTGAAGGAACAAGCCTTGTGCCACAGCCAGTGAACCCTCCCCCGGCTGAAGGGGAAGAACCGAAGGCTGAGGTAGAACAGGTTTCGACAAACCCGGTTATCAAGATTGTTGCTCAAAACAGCCAACAAGCTGTGATCAACGTGATCTCCTACCTTAACGAACAGGATCGTCCACTCACTGCTCTGGAAATCCTAGAACCCAATTTGGAAAGCGTTTTCCTGCATCTAACGGGGAAGAAACTAAGGGAGTGAGCCGAGATGAAATCATTAAGTATTGCACTTAAAGACCTACAAATCCTGATCAGAGACCGGGGAGAAATGATCCAGATCTTTCTGCTTCCATTACTATTTATCGTCGTTTTCAGTGGAGCATTGGGAGCGATCGGACAAGGTGAAGAAGACACCCGCCTGCCACTCCCGGTGGTGGACCTTGATGGCGGTGAGGCTGCTCAGGCTCTGCTTGCTGGACTCGATGCAGCCGGTGGTGTACGGATTGAGTTATACGAGCAAGAAAAGGCGCAAACCCTGCTCGATGAAAAAGAAATAAACTGGATATTACTCATCCCTGGAGATTTCACCAGCGGTACCTCGGCAGGTAGCAGCGTGGAATTAAAGCTCATCAGCCATCCTGACGCGGACATGCAGGAGACTGAGGCTGTGCGACTGGTCATTGTAGGTGTAGCCAGTGAATTGGCTTTAGAGAGGCAGATTTTAGCTAGTTTGGAGCAGATGGGTGATATGCAAGCAAATGCCCCAGAGGAATACCAGGTCTTCACAACTGAACGTGCGTTGGCACAAGCCCGCAGTCAATTTGAAAGAGCTCAGTCACAGCAGTTAATCGAGGTTAAACAAACCATCCCGACCGAAGAAGGGGAGCGTGAAGAGATGCCAGAGCTGAGTCTGGTGGCAATCTCGGGAATAGCCGTTTTATTCGTCTTCGCAACCGCCCAAGTGACCGCGCGGTCTATCTATGATGAAAAGAAGGTCGGCTCCTTCCGCCGATTGCTAGCTGCCCCAATGAGCAAAGCCTCCTTGTTATCAGGCAAGATGCTGCCAAATATTATCATCGGGATGATCCAATTCACCGTGATCTTTGCCTTTGGAGTCTTCGGTCTGAAACTATTGGGATTATCATCAGCAACTCTCGGAAACGATCCATTGGCTGTGATACTGGTCTGCTTAATCGTTTGCTTATGCTCTACAGCACTTGGTATTCTGCTGGCAGCCATTGCCCGCACTGAAAACCAGATTGGCGGCTTGAGCAGTTTATTAGTGTGGGGATTAGGCATCTTAGGAGGTGCCTTCATCCCAATTTTCATCCTTGATAATTTCCTTGGTCCAGTAGTAAAGTTTATTCCCCAGTACTGGGCAAACCGTGCCTTGAGCAATTTGATGCTGCGCGGGCTTGGATTGACGGATGTGGCGATTGAGATCGCAGCTCTGCTGGGCTTCACAATCATTTTCTTTTTGATAGGTATGTGGCGATTCGACTTCGATTAATCGTGGGAAACGCTAACTGGACCAATTACGCCATCAAGGATATTTTTCCCTGATCTGATGGATACCATCAGGAGGATGAATATGAAAGCAATTTATTACTCTCTATCTGTTGCTGGTAAAGAGATTCGGTTGATCCTAAACGATCGTGGCACTCTAGCGATCCTAATACTGCTCCCGCTCTTGCTGGGTTCACTTTTCGCCGGCATAAACCTGATGGTTAGCTCGGACGAGGAGAACCCAGATATATTATTAGAAGTCAGCTTGGTGAACGAGGATCCGGGTGAGTTTGGGGAGGAAGTGGCAAGATCGATCCTCAGTATCGACGAACTTAATGTGGATGTGGTCGATAGTATTGCTGAGGCGGAACAACAAGTAATCCAAGGTAACTCAGCTGCTGCGATCATCATCCCAGTCGATTTCTCTCAAAAAATTGACGGGTACACACCTACATCCGTTGAGGTGATCGTTGATCCAGCCGAGCCTGAAAGCGCAAGTATCATTACGGGTATCATGAACCAGGTGGTGGCCGAGGTGACCATTTGGGGCGAGATACAGTACGGTGTGCGCACCATCATGGAAGAATCTGGATTGCTAAGCGAGGCGAGCCCTGAAGAACTGCGCGCAATAGAAGCCCAAAATCTGGGCGTCATAATGACTCAATTGAATGAACTGCGGCGGAACCCGGCAATCGCGGTGATCAGTGAAAACCTTGAAGGAGCCAAAGTTGAAGGCGGGATCACCTTATTCTTGACCTTCTTGTTCCCTGCCTTTACCGTGATGTTCATATTCTTCATCGTGGGAACAGCTAGTTCTTCCCTGCTTAGTGAGCGCGAGGCAGGCACGCTACGCCGCCTACTTGCCGCGCCGATGCCGCGCTGGACAATCATCGCTGGAAAGATGCTGGCTTATGGATTACTGGCTTGCCTGCAGGTTGTGATCCTGTTTACCGTCGGATATGTCATCTTTGATATCAAGCTAGGTCAATCCCCCACTGCACTCGTAACCATAACGATTGCGGTGGCTTTCGTTGCGGTCGCGCTGGGAATGATGGTTGCTGCCCTGGCAAAATCATCCAAGCAAGCTGACAATCTCGGCATGATTTTAGCCTTTGTGCTGGCAGGCATCGGTGGCGCATTTCCTACCTGGCCCCCCATGTTCCGCGCAGAGGGTTTCATGAGTATCCTCTCAAAATTTACCCCACATGCCCACGCCCTCGAAGGTTATTACAGTGTGATGGCTGAAAATGCCAGCTTCGTTCAAATCTTGCCCCAAATAGGGTTTTTACTGGCGATGGGCGTTGTATTTACCCTGATTGCCGTTTGGCGTTTCCGGTTTGAGTAGGGGCAAGGTTTATATTCTCGGGAAATCACAAAAAGGGAGTGTTTAGGATTTCTTGGATGAGGTGGGAAAATTGTTTAATTCTGGCGTGCCCATTGCTTAGTCCGTGGGGTTGAGTTCCGGCTGCCGTGCGGCTTTGGTTTGTGGGAAACCCGTGGATATTCCGGTTTAGGTATATCGTAGGCAAAATCCGACAGTGTTTGCTGCGGGAGTTTTTGCTGCATGATCTGTTCTATTTTTTGTACCACAGATTGATCATCCGGTGTGAACAGGGTAAAGGCTACTCCCTTTCGCTTAGCCCTGCCAGTCCGGCCGATCCGGTGAATATAAGCATCGGCAGTATCCGGCATATCATAATTGATCACGTGTGAAATTCCATCAATATCCAGCCCACGCGCCGCAATATCCGTCGCCACCATAATCTGGTACCTACCCTGTTTGAAACCTTTTAGCGCCGCAGTACGCTGTCCTTGAGTGCGGTCACCGTGTAAACTGGTCACCCGATAACCAGATTGTGTGATTTGTTTTGCCAACCGCCGGGCGCGGTGTTTCGTGCGGGTGAAAATCAATACTGAATCGGTATCCGTCTGTTTAAGCAATTTGATCAACAATCCCTTTTTCAGGTGCTGCGGAACCGGATAAAGCGTGTGGGCGACTGTATAGGCAGGACGGGAAAGCCCAATAGAGACACGTTTAGGTCTCTGGAGAGTCTGGGCTGCAAGATGATCAATCTCCATCGGGAAAGTAGCTGAAAACAACATAGTTTGCCGACGTGAAGGTATGTGCTTGAGGATTCGTCTGATATCAGGCAAGAACCCCATATCAAGCATCCGGTCGGCCTCATCTAACACTAATACCTCCAACTGCCCCAGTTTAACATGTTTGTTTTGGATATGGTCCAGCAGGCGTCCTGGGCATGCCACCACGATATCCATGCCGCGGTTCAACGCGGCAATTTGGGGTGCCGCTCCGACGCCACCGTAAATGGCAATGCTACGGATATTAGTCCTACCACTCAGGCTGCCGATGGTTTGGTGAATTTGCTCAGCCAACTCGCGGGTAGGGGTAATGATCAAGGCCCGTGTTCGCTTTCCTGGACCTTTGAGCAGCTTGTTCAGAATTGGTAATACAAAGGCCGCCGTCTTGCCGGTGCCTGTTTGGGCTGTGCCGATCAGGTCGTGGCCAGCGAGAGCC
>JBFENN010000099.1:0-11035 GCA_041551115.1 Anaerolineales bacterium | reverse complement strand
TCGTCTATACGGATTAGGATTAACGGATCTATTATCTGGACCTGAAGGGGAGAAATCCAGCAGGTAATCTTGAATTATCAAACTTTATTAGAGAGCAATTTCGTTGTCCTGAGCTGAATTTGGAGATTTGTTTAAAGGCTGTTCAGAGTGAGATTTGTTTGTCCAACTAATGGCGTCCCTGAAAAACTCTGATTGGTCATGGAAATCATTTCAGAACCAATTATTTAGTACTCCATCCATTCGTGCTATCAACAAGTGCAACCCGCCAGGGACGTATCATTTTGCTCATCTGTTCGCCCTTTTACGCGTCGTATATCGTGAAGCTTTAACGCCTGAGCTGAACCAGTTGTTAACCTCTCCCAGTTTTTAGCGGGCTCGCTCTCCTTGCATAGACGCGCACCCAGCTATGCCGGGTTTGTAGTAGAAATCATCTGCAGCGATCTGAATCTAATACAGCCAAACTAAATTGAACAACTCAAGATCATGATTCAAAGCAGGAATACGTGAAACACTTCGAATTTACCGCATGTATATATTTTTCCAATGCGCGATAAGCTATCCTGATTGATTTGATCCCTATGATAGCAGGACACTATTTCCGCAGAAAAGCATTTGTCAGCAAACCAAAGGCGAATGCCGAAGCAAGTAAACAAAAACCGACACCAATATAGTTGTACTCATTAACGAGGGATAAAAACGCTGCAAACAATCCGAAGATACCAACCAGAAATCCTCCGAGTATACTCAGCCCAACTGAAACTCCATAACGTTTCTCATCCATTTCATTCTCCTTCCAATGTGCTTCTGGTAATCTCGCATAGCAATATGATAACTTTGTCACCAAGAGTGCAACAAAGGGTATCCTGGCATACCACCAGACTGAATCCGTGGGTTCGACTCAGATCAACAAACCAACGCTTAAAGAGATTTCGTGAGAGCACTTCTTGGTTTTGGTAACACTCATATCTAAAGGATCACAATTATATCGCCGATCTCATCTGCACTTTGTACCACCACGTATGCTTGTTTCCGTGGAGAAGAAGCTCAAAACCCGGTCTCCTTGAACCCATCTACCCAGGGTTGTTTTCCATACATTGTCGTGGAGTAGGTCTTCCGGAGTAAATCATCAACCTACCGACTTCGTCATCCCGGAACCAGACAGCATAATCATTCGGAATCAAATCTCCTAAATGGAATTGGACAGTGCCTCCACCGGCACAATTCTCTATACACGGCAGGGGATAGCGTGATGTTTCTACCAGTACGAAGCTTGTTTCTATCTGGATTTTAGACTGCTGCACGTCAACGATCGCTGTCCCTGCCTGCAGCTTGGGTATTGTGCAGGAGGTTGAATAGCAACCTTTTGGGGAGACAGATGCGAAGATACCACCTATATCAGACCAAAAACAAATCTGCTCCCAATCCTCGATGAGCCCATCTTTTACAGGTCGTTCTACAAAGATGAAAGTAGACACGATGAACGACCCAACTGCAAAAATCAACATCCCCAAAATTAATAATAATATGTTCTTCATCTTTGCCCCTTCATGGCCTTCACTTCTTCCAAGTTTGATTCAATTAAATTTAATTTATCATGTTTTCTACTGAACTGCCAATATCATCCTCCCAGCAGATGATGGCCTGAAGAGCGGTAAGGCTGTGACATGTATTTTCTGTTGCTATCCAGCCAGACAGTGAAGAAGGACTCATATTATTGAGGCGCATCCAAATCGTTCCATCCATATCAAGTTCCACCAGAAAATAGCAAACCATCATCATAGGTAATAATGCCTGCACATCTGATCTCTTCAGTTTATGGTTATTCAAGCAATCTCGCCTGGCGAATGTCTAGGCGTTACGCACCATTGACCATACAAGCATTCCGAAACAGGGGGGCGTGATCCTCGGAAATGAGACCGGAGTTGTAATCCTGCATAATATTGTCAGGCTAACCATGAGCATCCACCATCCACTAGAAATCGCCAGTCTCAGGAGATAGGTGTGTAACTAGTCTGCTTGTGTTGTACTGGCGTTAATCGGACTTATGTGTTCGAAGCAAATTTGGGTGAGATTGTCGGAGAGATACGATAGCCAAATGCGGGCGACAAATCTCACAGCCGGTAAAGATCCATAGGTGGGAAAGCGGCAAGATTATACAGTCCTCGGCTATAGGCATTCATTGCCGTGTGCACCGGGGATAATAACGGTGTATAGCAACCTGTATACAGGGTGGCACCATTCCACATTTCCTTAAATCAAGGGATGATGCTGGAAGTGACTGCGTGGAACTTGAGCCGCACGTAAGTAGGTATATAATAGTTAAGCGCATTGACTGGTTCTTAACTGAGCAGAGTATTTGCGATTCAGGAGCTATGCCAACCAACCTACCTCCCGAGTATTTTGAAGCCGAAGAACGCTACAACCAGGCAACCACCACCGAAGAGAAAATCGCTGGGCTGGAAGCGCTGATCAGCACAATACCGAAACACAAAGGTACCGATAAGCTGCGGGCTGATTTCCGGAAACGGCTCTCCAAACTCAAATCATCTGCCCAATCGCGCAAGAAAACCAGCACATCCCATTCTCCCTACCACATCGAAAAAGAAGGTGCAGGTCAAGTCGTGCTGATCGGGCTGACCAATGTAGGCAAATCATCGCTTCTGGCAAGTCTGACCAACGCCTCACCAGAAGTCTCGGATGCCCCACACACGACCTGGCGGCCTACACCCGGGATGCTGCAGATCGATAACGTCCAAGTCCAAATCATTGATACCCCACCGCTCAGCAGGGAATATGTGGATCCAGAGCTGCTTAATGCTATTCGACGGGCAGACCTGGCGCTGGTGATGGTGGATGTTCAAACCTTTCCGGTGGAACAGCTTGAAGAAACGATCGCCATTTTGAATAAGAACCGCATCATTCCCGAGCACATGCGCGAAGCTTACCGCGATCAGCTGCGCAAAACCGTGATCCCAATCATCATACTTGCAAATAAATGCGATGATAAAGCCTGTGATGAGGTGTTTGAGTTATTCTGTGAGCTACTCGAAGGCGACTATCCGCTACTCCCAATATCGATCCTGAATGGCCGCAATATCGAAGAAATGAAGCAGATGATTTTCAACCAGCTAGGTATTATCCGGGTATACACAAAAGCCCCTGGAGAAGAAGCGGATAAAACCAAACCATATGTTCTCAGGCGCGGCGATACGGTTGCCGACCTAGCACGAAATATTCACAAAGATTTCTACGATAAACTGAAAGCAGCGAAGGTTTGGGGCAGCAGCAGTTTTGATGGACAAATGGTGCAACGAAATTACCTACTGCAAGATGAAGATGTGGTTGAACTGCGCTTATAATCTTGGATGAACACGACTGAATGAAATTAATGAGGCACCCGGATGACGATACGTAGGCTAAACCGATCATATTGCATAGGTCATGCGCTCGAAATTTGCGAGGAGGCTAAACATGCAGATCACCAAAGCTGAAGTAATACCTGTTGAGCTGAAGCTCCGCAAGCCGGTAGCTATGGCCAATACGCCTGTCATTGAGGGGATATGCGCGGTTTTCGTACGACTGGAAACCGTCCAGGGTGATAGCGCCTGGGGCTGTGCGGTTGCCCACCCTGATTTAACCGGTGAGGACCCGCAGGATGTCATCGCAAACTGTCAAGATTGTGCCGATATGGCACCAGATTTATTCCCGACGAATCTTGAGTATTCTTTAGCAAAACTATCTGCGGTGGCTGGGGAAAGTTCTAGTGCAATGTGTGCGTTCGACCTTGCCATGCATGATTTATTCGGCCAGTACACCAAGATGCCAATACACCAACTGTTGGGAGGCTACCGGTCGCGTATCCAGACATCTGTAACGATTCCGATCTCACAAGAAAACGAGAGCCTGAACAAGGCACACGAACTGGCACGAGCCGGCTTTAGAATGTTCAAAATCAAAGGTGGAGTAGACCCGGATGAAGATGTCCGCCGTGTCCGCGCTATCAAGAAAAGTTTACCAAACCATATCCTGCGTTTGGACCCGGACGGCGGTTACGAGACCCAGATTGCGATTGATATCGCCCATGCTTTGGAAGGAAAAATTGAAATGTTCGAGCAGCCAGTAGCAGCTGGCGATCTGGAAGCCCTGAGGGATGTAACCAATCACAGTCCGATCCCCATTTTAGCAGATCAATGTGTCGCAGGACCCAGTTCGGTACTGGATATAGCAGCCCGGCATACCGTTGATGGCATCAGCGTCAAGGTCGCGACCTGCGGTGGATTGCACTGTGCAGGACAAGTAGACGCTGTTGCTCGGGCAGGCAAACTATTCACGATGGTCAGCTGTATTATCGAACCACGGCTGCTTTCCACGGCTGGACTCAGCTTGGCCTTGAGTTCACCAAACGTAAAGTACGCCGACTTGGACGGATTCCTGGATCTTGTCGATGATCCATCTTTGGGAGGCTTCATTCTTGATGACGGTTGGTTGGTTGCCAGTGAAGAGCCAGGATTAGGCTGCTCAGTCGATCTATAGCCACAAAATTTTCTCAAGCGGTAGAAGAGATTTAGTACTCATGGATATTTTGATGTGGCGGTGGGATATTTACTCAAGTTCACAGCGTGTTAATTTTAGCCAATAGCTTGACGAAAAAACTGCCACTTGAGGTGTAGACTAGGTTCAGTGAAATTCAGATGGCATCCCAAGGAACTACATTTCCAACTTGTGATAAGTTTCGTTTTAATCGTTTTGCTTAGCACTGCTGCAATTGGGCTCCCAGCGATCTGGGTAATCACCCAAAAGCTCAACGACCAAGCCTGGTCCCAAGTCTCCCAAGGATTCCAGGCCAGCCAGGCGTTATACAACGCAAAGCAAATTGAGCTGGAGAATTTTGCCCTACTCACTGCGCAACGGCCAACCCTGGGTACATTATTGGAACCAGACGATCGTCTGGCGTTGGATGAATACCTCACTAACTTACAAAATAGTGCCGAGATTGACGCGATCATCATATGCGCTGAGCAGAGCGACCAAATCGGTTTCAGCGGGGATTTGGATCCAGCAACTGGTTGCAGCTGGGTGTACGACAACAATTTCCATTTTACGAGTAGTCCAGACGAAGCGCAAGTTTGGCTCGTCGCCGCGCAAGCCCTACCTCAGAGCAAAGAAACACCGATAACTGTCTTGGTGGGTTTGAAACTAGATAAGCAGTTTACGGAAGAGATGCGCGCTCAGACCGGATTGGATCACACGATCCTACTAGATTCGATTCCGATCGCGTCGAGCCTGACAGATTTGATTCGGTTTTCTTGGGATGAGGAACAACGTGTGAAGGAGAATAATACTCCAGCTCCCTATCGCACCTTCATACAAGAGGTCCAGAATACCCTCTATTACTCCATATCAACTGCGGTAGACAATGAACGCATCGACGCTGTGGTGAGCTTAGATGCAACTGCTGTGGCGGCGACACAAAAACAATTGGTCATCATTCTCATCAGCAGTTTGGTTGTGATCACCCTGCTTGGATCAGGAGCAGGTATCATCATCGCCAGAAGGATAAGTTCGCCATTAGAACAGTTAGCTAATACCGCCGCAACATTCAGCCAAGGAGATCTGAAACATCCGGTTCCAATTGATGAACGCATCTGGGAAGTGAACCAAGTTGCAAAAGCCTTAGAAAGCGCACGGGGTGACTTGCAGACTATCCTATCTGAATTGCAAAGTGAAAAAAACTGGAATGATCACCTTTTGGGATCTATCGTGGAAGGCATCATCACATTGGATGAAGGACTTAAGATCATGTTTTTCAGTCCGGGCGCTGAGCGGATAACAGGTTGGGCGAGTGATGAAGTCTTGGGTGCCCATATTGATAATGTTTTTAGCTTAGCTCAGAACGGTGAACCTTTCAGCACACAGATTCCACCCGCCGGTGATAAGCGCATCGTGGATGTTAATATGGCGGATAACCACAATGCAAATTTAGCGATCACACGGGCTCAGCTTGCTGCTCCAACAGCAGAAGAGCCGATCATTGCGTTAGTTTTCCGGGATGTCAGCGGTGAGCAAGCCATGCACCGTTTACTCGGTCAATTCCTTGCCAATATCGCACATGAGTTCCGGACGCCACTCTCAGCCCTCGGAGCTGCAATCGAACTTCTGCTGGACCAAGCAGCAGATTTGAGTGAAGAAGAACTACGAGTACTATTAAATTCCCTGCACTTAGGCGCACTGGGGTTACAGAACCTGGTTGATAACCTATTGGAAAGTGCAAGCATTGAAGCAGGACACTTCCACATCTCTCCGAGGCGAAATGATGTTGGTGATATCATCTCGGAAGCAGTGACGATTATACGTCCGCTGTTGGATAGATACGGCCAGAGATTTACGATCGATCTTCCATTAGATATACTGGTAGTTCAAGCTGACTTTCGTCGTACAGTGCAGGTATTGGTAAATCTGATCTCTAATGCCAGCAAATACGGACCGCCAGACAAGCCAATACAGATCTCGGCAACCGCCGGACCTGAATGGGTCCGAATCCAAGTGGCGGACTGCGGTCCTGGGATCCCAATATCCAAGAAAGATACCGTCTTCCAACGATTTCTTTACCCACATGATATAGAGGACAGTGCGATATCTGGAGCCGGGTTGGGACTTTCTGTCGTTAAGGCGATAATCGAGGCACACGGTGGCAAGGTTGGAGTTGATAATCGCCCCGGGGGCGGAGCAATATTCTGGTTTACATTACCGCGGGTTGACAAAGGGGCAGAGAAATGAAGGTACTCGTCGTTGATGATGACCGCGTGTTGGCAGATGTGGTGGCATTTACCTTGCGCAGGGAAGGGTTTGAGGTCATCCTCGCTGATGATGGTGTAAAAGCGCTGCGAAGATGGCAAGAGGATAGACCTGATATCGTGGTTTTAGACGTCAATCTGCCCCGCATGGATGGTTTCACCGTATGCCAGAGAATACGCGCAACCGAGGATACGCCGATTGTGCTGCTCACCGTGCGCGGTGAAGAGGATGATATCGTGCAGGGACTTGAGATTGGCGCTGACGATTACATCGTAAAACCCTTCAGCCCTCGCCAGCTTGTTGCCCGAGTAAACGCGGTACTTAGACGGGCAGGCACCAAGCCAATCTCAGCACATTTGGAGGTCGGGGATATCAGTTTTGATCCATCGCAGAGGAAGGTAGTGATCCAGGGTACTCACGAAGCAGCACTTACTCCGTTGGAAAATCGTTTGCTTGAAATATTAATGATCCATGCCGGACAAGTCGTGACAACATCGATGCTCATCGACTATGTCTGGGGACCCGCCGGGGGAGACCGGGATATGCTCCGGCAGCTGGTCAAGCGACTACGAGGTAAAGTTGAACCGGAACCTGCCGATCCTATCTATCTCCAAACGGTTCCTGGGTTGGGATACGGCATCACCCGCGATAGAGATTTGACCTAGAAACTAACCCACCTGACAGAAACCTGGCGACAGCACACCTGCAGCCAGGTTTTTTTGCTTATCACAGATTTATCACCCTCGAGTCACAAGATTTATCACTTGATTTCGCGAAAATGGAAAATATCGCAATCAGACCAGCGCGGTTTTGCTGTATCTGTTCTGGCAAGATGGGTCCTGGAGAGATTGTTTTTTGGAGGTGCAGGATGGAAGTAACACATACTGATGAATATGTTGGAAAGGGACCTCAATCAACCCTGGAACGGAAATACATCGAGGAGTATTTGTCGATGAAAGGTTACCAGTGGCGCGATTTGGTGAAGCTACCCGAAGATGAAGCCAAGAATTTGATGATTGGAGCTTGCCGCTATACATCTGCAAAACTAGCTGAAGTGGAATCCCGGGCCAGTTTCCGTCGGAAAATTCACTTTGAGTAAAGAATTACGCACTAATTATGCCTTACTCGGTAAACTCATTTCTTGAAGTAAAAGGGATCAAAGCGAATTGGAAAGTAGCGGAGCGATTACCCTTTGATCTTGCATGCCAATGGCACGCGCTTCCTATCGCGGAAGAACACGGGCATATTACCGTCGCAATGGCAAATCCCGAAGACCAGCAAGCCCGGGACATCATTACAACCGAATTGGGAGCGCCTGTGTTTACAGTACAAGCCAACCTGGACACGATTGACGAGCTCATCGCTGAGATATGGAGGAAACATGCTAACCAAGGCTTGAAAATTAGTCTGTGGAAACTGTCGCATCCAGACAGCGAAATTTTAGATACGTATGCCCATTGTGTCAGCAATCTGCTGGGTGGAGAACTCGAGCAGCTTTTGCTCAACGGCAACAATCATAACGCGTATCACGAGGCAATCGAGGAACTGACACGGGACAAAACAGATCTGGTTATCTCTGAAAAACCCACTCAAAAATTCCTGGATAGATTGTTTTCTGGATCAACCGATGAGATGCTGCTCAAAGATAGCCCCGCTACGATACTGTTTGCCGGAGATCACCGGCTGCCTATCAGGAATATCCTGCTTGTTATCCAAGGAGCTGGTTGTGATGTACCAGCTACAAATTGGGCGATCAGATTTGCTGAACACACTTCTGCCCATCTAGTAGTGCTTCCTGTGACGGTACCTATCCCTGTGATGTATGGTGAGATGCAGCACGAACGGTACAAATCGAATAGTGTGCTTAACTCCGAATGTCCCACAAGCTTAGGGATCAGTAAAGTTATGCACCAACTTATGGACCAGGGGATACAAGGTACTCTAAAAATAAGGAACGAATCCCCAGAATGGCAAATCTGGTGGGAATTTTTGGAAGGAGATTATGACCTGGTGATCATTGGAGCTGAGAGCCAAGCGTGGGAGAGGAAAATCTTCGCGAGTGAAATTGTGTATCCGACATATATAAAGATATCCGCACCACTACTGGTCGCAAAGCCAGGATATTGCGAACCGTAAATCTATTGACCAGAATCCTATATATTCCCTATCGAAGCCTGAGCCGGCAGTGCAGAAAAATCAATCGAAAGTAGGAGGGCAGTCATGAAGAGATATCCAACAATAATTATCAAAGACTACGTCCAGAGGTGGCACTTGCTAACGATTATAGGAATGAGTTTAGTCGTTTTATTGGTATATGCTGCCTACATAAAGACCAGGGCGGATGGGTTAGTAAAATTGATCATCTACGCCTACAGCACGCAAGAAGAGGTCTTAAATTTAGGGATTATTCCGGCGTTTAAGAAAGCATGGAAAGCTGAAACCGGGCAAGAGATCGACATTGAGATGGTCTTCGGTCCTTCTGGAACGATGGCTGGACAGATACTCTTGGGTGCACCAGCTGATTTGGCTATATTCAGCAGTGAAAGCCATGTAAATCTTCTGAAACACGGGAACCTGCTGCGGAGTGATAACAAACCAGCATATCTCGCGCGCACACCGATGGTTATCGTCACGCACCCAGGTAACCCGCTTGCGATTACTTCATTCGCAGATTTGGCAAATCCGGGGATAAACCTAGTTCACGCTGATCCACGAATTTCCGGGGCAGGGGATTGGTCACTCCTGGCAGAATATGGGAGCAGCTACATGCTTTTGGGGGATGAGCAAGCCGCAGCCGACCAAATGAAACGAATCTGGGATCATGTAGTCATGATGGGAGACTCCGCTCGTTCGACGCTTGGTCTCTTCATGCTGGGTGTTGGGGATGCGCTGATCACCTACGAAGAGCACGCGCTCATAGGCATCCGGAAAGGTCTTGCCATTGAGATTGTCATGCCAGAAAGGACAATCATCGCCCAACATATCATGGTGCTGGTTGATGATAACGTAAGCATGTCAGAGCGGCCAGCTGCGGAAGCCCTACTCCAGTTCATTCAGAGCGAAACTGGCCAAAAGATCTACCAAGATTTCTACTGGCGCTCTGCAGATGACCTCCAAGTAAAAGGATGCCCAGGCAACGCAAAGTTCTATACGGTCCAGGACCTGGGTGGGTGGGAGAATGCTAAACGAGAACTGATCGATAAGTTATGGGGCGCTGAGATCTACCCCAAGTTCTCTATAAAGGAAGAATCAGTGCTTGATAACTATCGGGCGACAGATGAATAATTTTTACAAACCAGAAGCAGCTTCACGTGAGGTCATCACCGAACCGATTACCGTAGATGTAGCTGTCCCACGCAGCGATCTTATACGCAAGCTGCTGGCACAGCCCTCTTGGTGGCGAAAAGTTAATTTCGGGAAGATCGCTCTGTTTTTCTTCAGCTTGTATCTTTTTTTCTTAGCGATCACGCTAATGAAATATGGCGCGCGCGGGATGGTCCCTCTGTTCCAAAACAGCTTGAACCTATCCAATGGGTTTAATTCGCTCGGATTTGGCTGGGTATTCGCATATGTGATCATGAGCGGTTCGCCCGTTGCGGCAGCGGCGTTAACCTTTTTTGATGCGGGCGTATTTGACAAGTTCGGCGCCTTTGCAATGATTACCGGCAGCCGCTTTGGGGCAAGCTTTATTGTGCTGCTGATTGGTTTTATTTATATTGTACGCGGGCGAGATCGTTCTGCCAGCCTCTGCATGGGAGTACTCGCACTGCTGGTTACGATTTCCACTTATATCCCAGCGCTGTTTATGGGAGGAATCATATTACGGACAGGGATCCTGGATCAAGTTCAGATCCACGCTGGCGGAGTGCTTGAATCGAGCCTTGACATGCTGATAGAACCGCTGGTTGACTTGATCAGCAGTTTTTTTGCACGCTGGTTTATCTTCATCATCGGTCTCGCGGTGATGATATCAAGCTTCAGCCTTTTGGATCGCTGCCTGCCGCAGATGACGCTCAAGGAAAGTCACTTCGGACACATCTCTCGCTTAGTCTACCGCCCGGTAGTCATGTTTGCTTTGGGCGCGGGGATCACGTTGCTAACGATGTCAGTAAGCCTATCCTTGAGCATTCTCGTACCGCTCAGCGCACGCGGCTATATCCGGCGCGAGAACGTCATTCCCTACATCATGGGGGCAAACATTACCACCTTCGTAGATACGCTCCTAGCGTCAGTCCTGCTG
>JBFENN010000098.1:0-11098 GCA_041551115.1 Anaerolineales bacterium | reverse complement strand
TTTGCAGATAATCTATGACAAATAGTATAGATATTTATATTTTGACGAAAATGTATTATACCATTACTAATTTTATGGTCAAGCAACTCCAAGGACTGATTCTGATAAAGGTTTAAGTTCACCGATGATAAAATGATCGCGCTGCTGGTCTTTCCAAGGATGATAGACCTCAATTATGTCTGATACAATAACCGCGATGAATGATTCATATGATATAGGCAATTTCAAGGCTGGGTTTATCGCGGTGATGGGCAAACCTAACGTGGGTAAATCCACGCTCATCAACGCACTCCTCGGGCAAAAAGTAGCTGCTGTATCACCAAGACCCCAAACTACCCGCAAACGTCAAATGGGAATACTGACGCTTGATAGCGCCCAGCTTGTGTTCATAGACACTCCTGGAGTACATATCGCAAAGCACAAGCTTGGGAAAAATATGAATACTGAAGCAGCAGACACGCTGCAAGAGAGCGACATGGTATTGTTTATTGCTGATGCCAGCCAAGCACCAACTAACGAAGATCTACTGCTCAGTGATCTGCTGAAAAATCAAAAAACACGATTACCCGTCATATTGGCTTTAAACAAGATCGATTTGTTAGGAACTAGCAAATTGGCAAATCGTCTCGATGAATACTCCTTACTTCTCAGTGAGCCAACTGCGGTTACGATTTCCGCATTGTCAAATATCAACTTAGATAAGCTGCTGAACACAATCCTAGATCACCTGCCTGAAGGATATCCTTTCTTCCCAGAGGGTCAAGTTACAGACCTATTCGAGCGCGAGCTTGCAGCCGATTTAATCCGCGAGGCTTCGCTCAATTTACTGCGTGACGAAGTACCACATGGTATCGCCATCCGGATAGATCAATACACTGAGCGCGACGAACATGGTGCATATATTGAGGCCACAATATTTGTCGAACGCGAGTCACATAAAGGAATCGTGATCGGAAAAGGTGGCCGGATGTTAAAGCAAATCGGATCTTCTGCAAGATATGAAATTGAAAACATGAGCAGTCGAAAAGTTTTCCTACGTTTGCGGGTTAAAGTCCGGAAGAACTGGCGCAACGACGAGAAAGTTCTGCGATGGTTTGGTTATTAATCAATATCAACCTGTGTCGCATATTCCAGAATTAGCGATCCATAAGATTACGAAAGTTGTGAAATTATCAGTTAGCCTTAACATTGGCATGAGATAGATTAAGTATATATAGTAGTATTTCATAAACACGACCTGCCTCCGGGCTTATAACTCAGATATACCGGAGGCAGGTATCTATGTTGAGATACGATGAGCGAGAATTTCAAACCGAGGACTTCAACCCTATTCAGCTCTCAGATTGATTCCCGACATCTTGTTCATCTTCTGCAGTTTGATCGCCACCGACTTGCTCTGATTCTTCGCCAGTGGTTAGCCCCGGCGTCTCATTTGGTTCTAGTGCTACTGTTGAATAAGTGTCACCAGGTGGGTAATCCTGCGTACCAAACCGCGACAGTATCAGTGCACCAAGACCGATCATGCCAGCAAGTGCCGGGAAAATCCAGCCTAGACAGGGTATCGCCATATCTAGTCCATTGATCACCAGAATCAGGATAAAGGTACCCAAACCAGCCGAGAGAGCCGGCGCCCATTCATGAGAAAACATACTATTCAGCCGTTTTCCAATTTCGTATCCTAAAGCAATCAAACCGAATGCCCAAGCTATGGCGACTATCAGTACCAGCAGAATCGCTCCTGGGATTAATATGATCGTAATTGTAAGCAGAAGCACTGCAAAAGGCAGTACTACTGCAGTGAGCAGCCCCAATGCCCAAGATAAGAGGGGCTGTTTGAAGGCAGTGTTGGCCGTGCGTTCGGTATGTTTTGGCAGTAACAGCACAACTAGGATAGCGACTGCGGCCCATAGGAATAGCCGGAAAACGAACCACAATAGATCAAAAATTGGTGAGAAGCGAAAACCTAGACGAGGAATTTCAACACCTGCTGGAAAATCAAGTGAGAGCGGTCCAGTCAAACCATTGATCAACTCTCCTGAAATATCTGACCCAAGCGCCTGGTCAACCTGTCCTCCAAGCAATACGACATCGCCTTCTATGACACCAGTGTTCCCAACATCAACTACGCCACCCATCGCAATCACATCGCCGCTGATTTCTCCATTGACATCTAGAGATCCACCGAACAGGATCACATCCCCCTCGATAGTAGAACCGTTTTCAGTAATAACCAACCCACCAAAGACAAATAAATTTCCATCTAGTGTCTCTCCGCTAGAAAGCGTGTAAGATCCGCCAAAGACAACTTGATCTTCATGTAGGTCCTTGGCATAAGCTACCCCAGGCCAGGCGACGGCTAGCAATAGAGCCAAAAATATTACAAACCTCACATTATTCTTCATGGTAATACCCTCCGAATGTTATTAATTCTTTGATATGAGATGAACCACATACTGATTGAAGAAATCAGCACAACAACAACACCGATCCATACAAATGGTGGGGAAACGGAAATAAATTTATGGAGCAATTTTGAAACTAATGAGAGTAAATTCCCCAAGGAGGCAACCACAAGGGTCACGCGGTACAAGGCTGTTAGCAGGTAGGGTAATGGGGTTTGGATTACCGGGAATAGAAATAGAGATAATAAGCCAAACAGCATCAGTGTCCCTATCCCGAATATTGCCAGGGTAACAACCGTTTGCCGACGGAATTTTCTATCAAGATCAGCTGTAAACACGCCTTGCCAACGTTCTGTAAATCCTGCTGGAGGTGGTATTTGGGCAACTAATAAGAACTGCTCCTCCACATTTTGCCAAGCATCAGATAACTGACAGCATGTTTCACAGGTATCAAGATGATCGATGAGCTGCAGATTCTCTTGCTCAGATAATGATTTATCGGAGAGCAACCAATCTTCAAAAGGCTGGTGATTGTAACTCGCCATGGTGATTCCTCTCTTGCAGTTGGATTTTTTGCTGCTGATCAATCCAGGTTTGAGCCAAATTACGGCGTGCCCTGTGTAAACGGCTTTTAACAGCACTTTCTGTGAGGTTTAATGCTTGGCTGATCTCTTGGTATGAAAGCTCATTCCAATAGTACATAATGACTGCTGCACGATCAATTGGATTTAGTGTGTGGAGCAGCTTTCTAACTCTATCCTGCTCTTGATTTTGAGCCATGATCGATTCGGGACCTGGGTTTCCGTCTACCACCTCAAAATATGGTATATCCTCAGTTGAAATAATCTTCATTCGCCGTTTTCGCAACTGGTCGATACAATAATGCGCTGCAATTGACATTAACCAAGTAGCAAATGAACGTGATTTGTCGTATTTTTTCATCGACTTATATGCTCTCAAGAATGTCTCTTGTGCAGCATCCTCCGCATCCCCAGTACTGTTCAGCATGCGAAAGCATAAATTGTAAACAGGTGTTTGGTAAAGCTCTACCAAACCAGAAAAAGCTTGTGGATCACCTTGCCGCGCAGATGGCAGCAGTGTGGCTTCGCTGTCTAGCACATCCATTCTCCTCATCATCTGATCAGCACCACTCCCCTATGCCAGTCTTATGGCGCTGCTCTGATACTGTATACGCATTACTATAGATTTGGTTGCAAAAGTCCCATATGGATCTCAAGATATTATCCAAAGCATTAGCTTTTGGAGCAATTTTCTTATTGATGAAGAAGCAATATTGATATTAGGATCAATAAAGCCTCCAGTAAACTTACTGTTATGCTTGCATAAACTCCCTCCATTTGTATATTTGTTAGTAGTAAAAATATGTTGAAGCTGTTCTTTTACTTACATCTTTTGCTGATACCAATAATTTAGTTATTACCCATCTTCCTCATCGAGCAATGATATCCCGGCGAGAGTTTCTATTATTGCAACAACAGCAGAATTATCCATTTCTCCAAGTCCCATTTCGATCATGGCGTTATACAGTTGCGCATCAATCGCTGCAGATGGTAAAGAGATACCATACTCGCGAGCAGTATCAATAACGATCGCGAGATCTTTGGCTTGCATATAAGCCTTGAAACCGGGAGTACGGTTTCCTGCAAACAAGCGTGGGGTTTTTACATCCAATGACCAGCATTGCGCGGCCCCACCTCGAATAGCAGCCACAACTCTCTGGGGATCAGCTCCGGCTTTACGAGCAAAAATCATCAGCTCGCCCATGGCCACCATCTGTGCAGCAGTCATTATTTGGTTAGCTGCTTTTGCAATTTGACCCGCACCAATATCCCCGACATGGGTGATTGTCTTTCCCAGTACATTGAATACAGGTCGGACCCGCTGTAATATTTTTTCATCACCACCTACCATGATTGCTAGTGTGCTTTCGCGGGCGCCGATATCACCACCACTCACTGGCGCGTCCAAGAAAGCCACACCACGCAAACTTAGCTGCTGCCCAATATACCTGGTTGTAGCTGGTTTAATCGTTGAGTTATCCACAACGATCAATCCAGCATGAGCACCTTCAATAATCCCGCTTGAACCCAACACAACCTGCTCAACATCAGGAGAGTCGGGCAGATTGGTGAAGACAATATCGACTTGTTCGGCCACCTGCGCAGGATTATCCGCTCGTTGGGCACCCTCAGCCTCTAGCTCAACTACTGCTGCCTGACTTCGATTATGGACAACTAATGAATACCCTGCCTGCAGAATATTACGTGCCATCGATTTCCCCATTATTCCCAACCCTACATAACCAATTCGCAGATTAATCATAATGGCAACTCCTAAATTGGGCGACTTATTGAGATACCCCCTAAAGCGGCAATACTTCTGATCCTCCCGGATTATCCTTTACTTGCCAACCCAGCTCATTAATTTGATCGCGCAGCACATCAGCCTGCTGCCAATTCTTATTCTCGCGTGCTGTTTGCCTACGCTTCACTAAGTCATCCACTTCATCCGGGATATCCACTTCCAAGGGCACGTCAATCGCGAGAGCCTGAGCTTGCTGCCAAATTTCTTGCGGTAATATCTCCTCGAAGTTGGCTTGATTGAACATGCCAATTCGTTTTAAATCAAAAGACTCACCACTTTCAAACTGATGAATATGGCCTGAACGTATACGCACAACTTCGTCTAAACCTGCCTCGTCCAAATCTTGGAAAGAAGTTGCCCCAGGGTGTTCGGGACCGGTATGAAGTAGGGTTACCCCACCTTTGCCAAAAACATGACAGCTTTCATCTGCTGGATCCATAATTAATGCGGTATGTTCATCGATTCCAACAATAGTCATTTGTGCAGGTAGCAGTGCCATTAACCGTTCAAAACGCAGTTTACCCATAAAACATCTACTGGTATCCAATTCTGAACCGCCTTCATTATTATTCCAATGAGGCACAAACACTAACTGCAAGCCGTAGTATCCAAATAAATCTAACCCTGGTTTCCAATATAAATCTTCACCGACCTTATAGATTTCGTAAACCGGCAGCGCTTGATTGCTAACCGCAATGACTGCCGCGCTTGCCAAGGCGATTGCCGCCCCGAGCCGATGACGCGCGAGCGTGTTGTACCACGCTACGCTATCTTTTAACTGGCGGACTGCATATGTTGGACTGCCAGGTCCCATAAAGATCAAGTCGGCTTGTAATAGCGGTGCTGTAATAATCGGATCATCGGTGCTAAAGTCTGTACCGCGCGCTCGTGCCGGTACGATTGTTATCTGGGGATGGAAATTTTGTAAACGATGCTCAAAAAACTCAGCAACTCGTCCGATGACTTGAGCAGAATTCAATTCAAATCCAGCAGGTGTCTCCAATAATGCCACCTTAGGTGAGAGGCGTAGATCCTGTAGAACTGCATCGAAGATTTTTTGACCACTCGCAGATGTCTCGCCTGACCCAAATAATATAATAGGTCCAGGGGTAACTGATGTATCAGATTGAATCTTCATAAACCTCCACATTTTTTTGTCCGGGAACAGATAGATATATGGTATTCGTATTGCTTCTCAACCACTGGCTAGGTATTCTACCCTCCCTGATATCTTCTTTTGATATTTGGAACCAGGTACTCACTAAACGATCGTTCCAGATCATAATCAGGATGCCAATCCCAATCACGCTGTGCTTGGGTATCGTCAAGGTCAGCTGGCCAAGAATCAACGATTGATTGTCGTTTTAGGTCTGGTTTAAAACTTACCTGGGTATCTGAGAAGTATTTCAGAACCCAATCATAGAATTCTCTCGCGCTCAGGCTGAAGCTTGTGACATTGTAAACTCTACGCCCAAGCGTCTCCCGAGGAGCGGTTCTCAATTGAATTAATGCTTTAACAGCATCAGGCATTGCCATGAAGGGGATCCGTACATCCTCCCGGACAAAGCATGTATATGCTTCACCTTTCGCCGCAGCATGGAGCATTTCTGGGCCATAATCACTTGTGCCTCCACTCGGTACAGTTAGGGCGCTGATCAATCCTGGGAAACGGAGGCTCCGAAAATCCAACATGACGGGCTTGTCTGCCGCAAGTTGGCGGTAGTGGTCGCTGAAATAAATACCAAGCTGTTCGCAGTACAGCTTATTGCACCCATACATTGTGCGGGGATAGTTCCACTCCCATTCCCGAATACGAGCATAAGCCTGCTTGGTGTCCAGATCCGGTAAACCATAAGCCGCTATTGAGCTCGGGAAGATAAACTTCACAGGTAAACCACGCCACTCGGATTGTTCGGAAGCCAATTGAAGCAACCTTAATGTCCCCTCGACATTCACACGATGAGCCGCTTCTGGTGTAAACTCACTCCTGGTCGATAACAATGCCGCAAGGTGGAAAATCGTGTCGATCTCGTATTCACTCACTAAACGCGAGAGTAATGATTGGTCCAGAATATCCCCCTGGATATGGGTAGTTTGCTTAGTAATTTCTTCAGGCAGGGGCTGCAAGTCAATTGTGACTAGTTGTCCAGAAAACTCCTTTGCCATGATCTCGATAAGAGCATGCCCAATTTCTCCCGCTGCCCCAGTAATTAGAACGATTTTCTTGCGCATATTTAGCTCCTCAAAGTATATTTCTTTCCAGCATAGATGCTGGTTGATTTGTTCCTACTGTTGTCCCTATGCTAGAATGTATTAGTGAAAATCCTAATTTCCTAATTGCAGCATGCATGGCACAGAATGAGTTTTCTGTTAAGCAATGACTGTTAGATAATTTTACATCACCTTTCTCATGCACCCACATAGACAATATCGCAGACGGAACCCTACATTGAGCAATAAATCTCATAGACAACACCCAAAATCATTGCTGGCTTATTTATCGGAAAGTTGCTAGTCTAGGTAATAACATTTCCACACATTAATCGGTCCTGGTTGGAGGAGGGTTTCTATGCCATTAGATATTATTGTCGGTGCACAATGGGGTGATGAGGGGAAAGGGCGTATGGTTGACCTGCTTGCAGCAAATGCAGATTATGTCGCTCGATATAACGGCGGAGACAACGCCGGCCATACTGTAACCGTAAAGGACAAGACCTTCAAGCTGCATGTAATCCCTTCGGGTATCATCCACTCCCATACAATTAGTGCCCTTGGCAATGGGGTTGTATTGAATCCAAGCACATTACTTGCAGAGATAACCACTCTGCTTGATGCAGGTGTTGATGTATCCCCGCAGAGATTACGAATCTCTCATGCCGCCCACTTGATCACCCCAGCTCACCTTGCACTTGATTCTGCCCAGGAAGCTGCCCGTGGCAAGCAAGCACTCGGCACCACAATGCGTGGTATTGGTCCTGCTTACACTGATAAAGTAGCTCGTCGAGGACTGCGTGTAGGCCAGATGTTAGATATCAGTGCGTTTAGACAAAGCATCTATCATCACTCCGAAGACATTAACCGATTATTGACTGAATATTATCATACTGAAACAATCAATTCACGTAGCATAACTGACGATTTTGTGGAATATGCAGAGCAACTCCACCCCTACATTAGTGATGTTTCGGCAGAATTATCAGGCGCACTAGCAAACAGCAAACGCGTACTAGCAGAAGGTGCGCAAGGGACACTCTTGGACCTTGACCACGGGACATATCCATTTGTTACCAGTTCAGTACCGACTGCCCCGGGCGCGCTGAGTGGCTTAGGAATCGGTATAGCATATGTAGAGCGGATCATCGGGATCACGAAAGCTTTCCAGACCCGCGTCGGTTCCGGTCCGTTCCCCACCGAGATCACCGGAGAAAAAGCTGAGCTACTGCGAGGGAGTGGAGAAAATCCCTGGGACGAATATGGAACTACAACTGGTAGACCAAGACGGGTTGGCTGGCTGGATCTCGTCTTGCTACGCTACGCTGCCCGTGTCAATGGATTCACTGAACTGGCAATTACGAAGCTGGATATCTTAAGCGGATTTGAAGCGCTAAAGCTGTGTAATGGGTATCAAGCTGGCAGTCAGGGTTATAAGGAACTGCCCATGGGTCCCAGCAATTTGCTTCCATTCCAAGCCATTTATAATGAATTACCTGGCTGGCAGGAGAATATTCAAGGAGCCCGCAGTTGGATGGATCTTCCGGATGCCGCGCACGAATTCGTGAGCTACATCGCAAACAATACTAAAATCCCGGTTCGCTATATTTCAGTTGGTCCTGAACGCGACCAAATCGTAGTGAATCGCTAGCATTGTTACTCGTAATCAGTTTTTCATGACAATTCCCTTGGAACGGTAGAATTCTCGGTAAAATGACACGATTGAAAAAAATGAAAGTATTTTCACTCTCCATACTCGTGATTATTTGCTTGAGCGGATGCTTTTCTCAACGGGTTACACCAACTCCTGCTCCAAGCATCAGAGCTATCCCAGTGTCCTATACACCAACAGGGACAATTGTTTGGTTCCCTCCAACTGCGACCGCGACAATTTTCCCAACGCCATATATTACACCAACAATTGATCTCCGCCCTCAGGCAGGAGATATTATTCTCTTTGATGACTTTACTGATCCTGCCCCATGGCAACTATCTTATTCCAACACTACCAGCGTTGCGCTTGGGAATCAAGAAATTACCTTAGCCATAAATCAGCCAAGTGGCTATCTATTCACACTGCGTAATGAGCCTTATTTGGGTAATTTTTATCTAGAGATAACTGCTAGCCCCAGTTTGTGCCGGGGAGAAGATGAATATGGATTGCTTTTGCGTGTATCGCCATCTCTAGATTTCTACCGGTTCTCCCTGTCCTGTGATGGGCAAACCCGCCTTGATAAATACTATCAAGGACGAGCTTCCTCACCACAGCCATTCATGATGAGTGGTGCGATACCACCAGGAGCACCTAGCCAGAGCCGGATAGCAGTTTGGGCGCAAGGCAAGGAAATGCATTTCTTTGCCAATAGTGAACACTTGTTCTCAGTCAATGATCCTTCCATCACAGCCGGAACTATTGGGCTCTTTATCCGCTCAGCAGGTGATAATGCAGTTACCGTAAGCTTTTCCGAATTGGAAATATTTTCTGCTGACGCTGGACCAGCACTACTCGAAGTGAATCCCAATGAACTGTAGGTAGAGTAATGCAGCTTCACTGGTAATATTCTGGGAGTAGATTTCCAGATAGCCAAGCCGTCGGATCGAACGCACGACCAATTAGCCAACATAGTTGTGTACAATATGCGCAGACATGACAAAGCGTCGATATAAAAACCGCTTAAATGATTTAGAACCCAAAGAATGGTTGAAGTTTCAAAAATCATGGTTCATCCATAATCCACCCCCTCGGAAAAAGGGGGTGATGCGCCATCCAGCAAAATTTCCTGAAACCCTTGCCCAAGAATTTATTGAGTTCTTCACCAAAAAAGATCAAATTGTGCTTGACCCAATGGTTGGGACTGGGAGCACATTAGTCGCAGCTTTACGAGCCAAACGGCACAGCTTTGGCATTGAATTAAATCCTGAGTACGCCTCAATTGCTCGCCAACTTATTAATGAGGAGCGATCGAAGCTTTGCCTAGAGTCGGACAGCTACCAAGCCGAAGTCATAACCGCGGATTCAGCATCATTCTCAACAATAGTTGAGGAATTCAAACTCCCGAAGTTTGATTACTTGCTCACTTCGCCTCCGTACTGGGATATGCTTCACGCAAAGGGCGCTCAGGTACAGAGAAAGCGCCGCAATTCATCTGATCTAGATGTGATTTATTCGGACAATCCGAAAGATTTGGGAAACGAACACAATTATGAGAAGTTCATTGATCGGTTAGTAAAAATCTACACCTCGCTGGCTCCAGCCATCAAATCAGGTGCGTACCTCACAATCATCGTGAAGAATGTAAAAAAGATGGGCAAGATTTATCCTATCGCCTGGGATCTGGCACGTCACTTAGGGCATACTTATACATTAAAGGATGAACGCATTTGGTGTCAAGATAACCAGCGGTTGGCGCCTTACGGCCTGGGCAGCGCCTGGGTAAGCAACACATTCCACCATTATTGCCTGCATTTCCGGAATGAATAATCTGCGTACAGTCTGCAATGAACCAACCTTGATGATTGCTTCTTCTCCACGTGTTGTTTATCTTGTCAAAATTCTTTTAGTGTGACCGAACCTGAACGATGCTCTTAATATCCTTCTCTTATCAGGTATGATCATTGCTAAATTTTGTCGTTCATGAACTCAGATAGAATGTGGCGGGTATATTAAAATAGTGTTGAACCTTGAAGAGAAAAGCAGATAAGTTCTGGGCTGACCAGTCGAATCATTAGATAAAACGAACCCCTCCCTGGGATGGCGCAAGATGATACTCCGTGATGGTGACCAACTCTTAGCCAAGCACTATGATTTAGAAAGTCCTCGGTCGCCTTGTTGAGAGACAATTTCAGGTTCGCTGTATTTATCCATCAGTGTCCTGAGGTAAGAATAAACAATGACAATTACACCGCTGACAGACACTTTCGCGCAAGAATCACCGCCTCCCAAACCGATTGAGAAGAAATTTAAGATCGCCCAATACCGGGAATCTCTGCTCAGTTTTATAGCATTCATCCTGCAAAGGCTAGCCTTCGGGGTAGTAGTAATCCTATTCATCATCTTCTTCAGTTATTTCGGACTGGAGATGGCTTCCGGCACACCTTTC
>JBFENN010000097.1:0-11199 GCA_041551115.1 Anaerolineales bacterium | reverse complement strand
TTGGGAATCACAGAGTATGAGTGGGATCACATAAACCCTGACGTGATTCATGCATCTGGCAACCTGAAATTACGTCCGCGGGATATGGCAAAATTCGGTTACTTATACCTGAATGGAGGGATCTGGAAAGATCAGCCAATCATCTCCCCAGAGTGGGTCGAAAAGTCCACGAAAGAGACTGTACCAATATCGTGGGAATCTTTAGCAGGAATCCTTGGTAAGGAATATGCTTACCTTCCGGAAACCCATGGCGACAGATATGGTTACCTCTGGTGGTTGAATACTTACCAGACCAATTCACAATCTGTGGATGCGTACTTTGCGTCTGGTTGGGGTGGACAGAGAATCTTTGTGTTTCCAAGTCTGGATATGGTGGTTATTCTCACAGGTGGGAACTATGCAACGCACGAACCGGATCAGGAAATCCTCACCAACCATATCCTGCCTGCGGTGCAGTGAGCTGGTGGAACTGAACGACTACCAGCGTATGGTCTTGATGATAAGGGGAGTCAACACATGCCATGGGAAGTGGATCCCATATTTTCCATCTGCGGTAATGATGTCCATTCTCTCGATAGTTGTAGAATTGGCAGCATGCGATTTGACTCAGAAAGAGTGCTCTGATGATGAGTTTTGATAACGAGTAGTAACACCCAATCCAGTTTATGCGGGATAACACCTGGCGGATATCTATACTGCTCTGCAGGACGGTGTAGATGCATTTCTGGCCTAGTACAATTGCATGCAAGCTTATTGGTAACACGATTGAGATTTGACGATTCTATTTGTGAGAATTGACATATCAAATAAGCAATTGCCTCCTGCCCATCGTCCCCAATTGCTATTTTAACAAAATAATCTCGGGAAAGGCAGTTCTGAGTACATACGGTTACGGGCACAAGTTGCTAATGTACCGCTCAAATTGCCGTAGAGCGGTTTTTGGGTTTTCTTCGAGATCATCTAAGAGGGAATATATCGCCTCAATTCCTTGGGTACATTATTGGTAGGCATTCAACCCAGTTGAAAACAGAGTTCGAATCTCGGCCTGCAAAAGCAAAATTTTCTCTAGCTCCGGGAGATGACGGTCTTATTATTTTTCTCTTGTACAATATTGCCATAGATTGAGGATTAACCTATGCATTATTACGGCACCGTTATCCGGCCTCCCAGTGAAGCACATAGCTATATTTTACAATTGACTTATGGCTGCTCCCATAATCGCTGTGCCTTCTGCGGCACCTACCTAGATAAACCCTTTCGAGTACGAGAGACAAGCCAGGTGATGGAGGATATCGAGCTAGCAAGCTCATTACGTCCCAACACACGGCGTGTCTTCCTTGCCGATGGGGATGCCTTAGTTCTAAGCGCCAATCGTCTGAACCATATCCTGGACGCGCTAAGCAACGCATTTCCTCATCTTGAGCGAGTGGGTACTTACGCCAATGCCCAGAACCTCTTGCAGAAATCTTCCGATGAGTTAACAACCCTGCGCTCCAAAGGGCTTGGGATCATCTATCTGGGATTGGAGAGCGGCGACGACGAAGTCTTAACGCGTATTGAGAAGGGAGCCACAGCGTTAGAAATGATCTCAGCAGCGACCAAGGCCAAAGAGGCAGGGCTTCTGGTATCAGTCATCGGCATTCTGGGGATTGCAGGCCTGGAAGGCTCCTCACAGCACGCCCGCTTAACCGGTCAGGTAGTCAGCCAAATGAACCCAGATTATTTCTCCATGCTGACCCTGATGCTTGTCCCGGGCACGCAGCTGCACCAGAAATGGGAAGTGGGAGAGTTCCATTTGCTGGAAGCGGAACAGATGCTCAGCGAGCTTCGTCAAGTCATCAAAAATCTGGACGGCCTCACCAACTGTATCTTCCGGACCAACCACGCCTCAAATTATCTTTCTTTACGGGGGACACTTCCAGGGGATAAAACTCGCCTGTTGGCAGCCTTGAATGCTGCCCTCGCCCAGGGCCCAGACTCTTTACGGAGCGAAGCCTGGCGCGGGCTTTAGTAATACGTAAACGCTGACACGGTTACCAAAATCCTAGAAGCTTCTAGAGCAAAACATGAATATGAGTATACAGGATGATGCCGTTCCAGATTGCGGGAAATGAACTGGTACCTACCCGATTTCACACTGGGGGAGGACCCAAATCAAATTCATTGTGAGATGTCTTTGTTAAAATCATATAGAGCAATAATGAAGCTCTGCAGCCAGATTTTTTACCCACTCAAGGAGGGAGGTACGGCATGCTTACTCAGCTCTGCGCTAATCTTTGTGGGCCGCGCTGACCTTGTGGAGTGTGGTTAGTACTTTTCATCTGCTGTAGACAGCAGGGTTCTTTTTACGGGTGCCCACCGGCAGCAAAGCTATCGACTCCCAGTTAGGCTATTCTGTGATAGCGCTGGCTGTCACAGAGGGTCTAATCATCATAAGGTTCGTAAATGTGAGTGCCTGTCGCCGCTCTGAACCGGTCACCCTGTATACCTTACTTCATTAATGATTGATCGTTGTGGGATATGATAGGCCGGTCGAGTCCAGTTCTCGATTACGTAATTCTAAATTCGTCCACTACTGGCTGGTTTAGTTACGATTTATCCTGCTGATGAGCTTGCCATTGTTATCCGCTGAGTCATTCATCGACAACTATTGTGCAGATCTACTGAAAACTGCTATATCAAAATCATGTCTATACGCATATAGTTAGTCCCGAATGTAACATCAAACACTATGGCTGAATTGCACAATGGTGCGCGCAGCGAAGTTCCTCGTGTGCAAACAGCATATTATTGCACATACTTCATTCGAATACCTTGCCAGAATTGAACGTAATCCGTGGAAAGATCTGCACAACACCTTCAATATGCTATCCAAGCATTTGATTTCTTTAACTCCAGGGAGTGGAGTTTGGTATGATCAAATTCGCAGAAGCTTAAGCACTACCTGGTATTCTGCTCTGTTTTTCTTCTATCTTGTATAGAGATCAGTATTGACCTGCGAATGCTACAAACGCAGGAAAAGGTATCATTAAAGCTTGTATGGGTACAGCAGTATTGCAATTATTGGAAATCTATCTTATATTACGTATACTTATACTTCCTTTGTGACTATCAAATACAACTGAGAGGAGCGATTTATGAACAAAGACACGTTACGCCAAGTTCTTGTTATCTTTGCGGTTATTGCAGTCATCGCAGTGAACTTCCTGGCGGTTATGCTGCCGCTCAACGGGCTGGACACTGGTGAAATTTCGGATCGCTTTGAGGTTTACTTCGTCCCCGCCGGATATGTCTTCTCGATCTGGTCGCTGATTTACTTGGGCTTGATCGCTTATGCAATTTTTCAGGTGCTGCCCTCCCAAAAAGAGAACCCGCGTCTGCGTGCAATCGGCTACATTTTTATGCTCAGCTGCTTGGCCAACATAACGTGGTTGTTCCTTTGGCACTATGAAGTATTCAGTTTGACAATAATCGCCATGCTGGTCTTGCTTCTCTCTCTGATTGCAATCTACCTGAGATTGGATATTGGACGCGGCCAGGTTTCCTTGGCGGAAAAATGGTCAGTCCATATCCCCTTCAGCATCTATTTGGGTTGGATTTCAGTTGCAACAATCGCCAATGCAACCCAATGGCTGGATTTTATAGGATGGGGCGGGTGGGGCATCGCACCTGAGATATGGGCAGTGATCATACTCGCCGCTGGCGTGCTGATCTCTGCCATGATGAGCCTGCAGCGTGCCGATATCGCTTACTCTTTGGTCCTCGTGTGGGCATATGTCGGGATAGCTGTCAAACAAGCCAGCGTACCTCTTGTAGCCTACTCCGCCTGGATTGCAGCAGGATTGATCGTGGTATTATTGGTACTCGGTGTTTACCGCAAACGCCAGAGACAAAATTAATCGAGCGAACCAAATATCTGTCTATTTTCACGGTTCGCTGACCATATACTACAAGTTTAGCAAATTTCATCACCCGGATTTGCGGGAGGTTTTTACTTACCCGGCAGTATTCATGTCGATAGACAGAATCCATTTGCTATGTAAGGAGTGAGAGGTGAGCATCCGGATTGTTACCGACAGCACTTGCGACCTGCCTGCTGAGACAATCAACCGTTTCGGCATCGAAGTCGTCCCCCTGCATATTATGATGGGAGCTGAGACCCTGATTGATGGTGTGAATATCACCAGAGAGGAGTTCTACCGCCGCCTGCCTCAATTTGACCCTGCACCAAGCAGCGCAGCGCCAGGTCCAGATGCCTTTATCCAGGTATATGAAGCGTTAGCTGATCAGGGCGCTGCAGAGATTCTCTCGCTGCACATTTCAGAATCGCTGAGCGCGACTGTCAATTCGGCTCGAATAGCAGCAGAGCAATATAGCCGTATTCCCATCACTGTACTGGATTCAGGACAGCTCAGCTTGGGACTGGGTTATCTGGTCGAGCAGGCGGCTGGTTTTGCTGAGAAAGGTCTCAAAATGGATGATATCGTGGCAAATATCCGAAAACTCATGCCGCACACTTATGTCTTCGCGGCGCTGGATACCCTAGAATACCTGCGCCGGAGCGGTCGGATGCATATCGCCGTGGCACGATTTGGTGAAATTTTGCGCCTGAAACCACTGCTCTACATGAACCAGGGAAACGCAAATGCCTTCCGCGTCCGGACCCGCCAGAAGGCGCTGGCACGACTCCAGGAATGGCTGGATGATCTCAGTCCGTTTGAGCAGCTGGCAGTCGTCCATGCAGGGGTACCATCTCGCGCCAAAGAACTAGCTGAACAGGCCCGTCACCACCTACCCTCTGGAGAACTTCCAGTGATACAGATCACACCCGTATTAGGTGCCAACCTGGGTGTCGGTGCGCTGGGTTTTGCCGGAATCGCCAAAGGCGAATGATCTGCTGGTACCTTATTCCTGCATTAAAGGTAAACCACCATTACACAATCAAATACACATTCGGTCAGGTTGGTATTGCTGTTTTAGTTGCCCAGGCTTAGATTGGCGCAAATCCAATTCTGAACCGCCTAATGACTTCAGCCGCGTCATTGGGCTTGGATAGAATGTAATTGCTTTGTGTTCACAATGAACCAAATTCATCAAAAGGAGCTCTTATGTTGATCACCATCCTGCAGATCATTGCTGTTATCGCCACCATCATAACTGGTCTTTTCTCGCTCGTTGCACCGACCAAAATCGAGGGTTTTACGGGCATCAAACCTATCGGTGGTCGCGGAATCACCGAAATCCGGGCTATTTTTGGTGGGCTATTTATCGGCCTGGGTCTTGCTGCGTTCATACTTGAGACTTCTGTCGCCTATCCCATGCTTGGTATCACCTACTTTGCAATCGCGGTTGTAAGAGCCATCTCGATGGTTATGGACAAATCCATTGAGCGTTCCAATATCATCAGCCTTGCGGCAGAGATCATCTTGGGTATTATCTTGGTGGTGTAGTGCAGCCAATAGCCAAAATATTGCTCATGTCCAGCAGTTAATAAAACGGACCTTCAACAATAGTAGAAAGGAAAGAGCCTCATGGATAAAGCCGCACTGAGATCTATCATCGCCATAATGATCATATTGATTGTAGCAGTTGGGGTTGCCTATGCTGGCAGCCAAGGCGCAGCAGAGGTGGCAGGAATACCTGTGTTTGCCATCTGCGTCGCGCTTGCATTTATCATCCAGTGGATTGCGTTTATCCCGGCGTACATCCTGCAGACCGAAAAATTCTTTGACCTCACCGGCAGCATCACCTTCATCAGCGTTGTCATCTGCGCAGTTCTTTTAACGCCAGTAGTGGATTTAAGGTCATTGTTGCTGCTGGCAATGGTCATTGTCTGGGCTGCCCGGCTGGGTTATTTCCTGTTCACACGCATACGGGCGGCAGGTGAAGATCGAAGATTCCGTGATCTCAAAACGTCTTTTGCGCGGTTTTTAGTAACTTGGACGATACAGGGGTTGTGGGTGACGTTGTCGCTTGCCGCTGCCCTAGCCGCCATAACTTCATTGACCAAGCTTAATCTGGGCGTATTTGCGCTGGTTGGGTTTCTTATCTGGCTCTTGGGGTTCATGCTTGAAGTGATTGCAGACCGGCAGAAGAGCACATTTAGACAGGCACCGGAAAATGAGGGCAAGTTTGTTAATGTTGGCTTGTGGTCCTGGTCGCGACATCCGAACTATTTCGGCGAAATCACGCTCTGGATCGGAGTCGCAGTGGTTGCATTCCCGGTTCTCAGCGGTTGGCAGTACCTGACGCTGATCTCCCCCCTATTCATCATTCTCCTGCTAACCAGGATCAGCGGGATACCGATGTTGGAAACCCGCGCCGATGAGAAGTGGGGCGGACAGGATGACTACGAAGCCTACAAAGCTAATACATCAGTATTGATACCAAGACCGCCATCGAATCGGTAGTTTTTCCCAAACTATAAACTATGTCAAGCCGTATGTGAGCCCTTTCGCTGGGCTTACAAGGCATTTAAGCGCATCAAAACAGCACCACTATGGGAGATATGTACACATTGCGGAAGTGGAGAAAAAGCTAAGTTAGGTCGAAATTTCCCAAGATTAAATAGGGGCAGCAACCCTTCAGGAACATAAGGTCGCGGCGAAAGAAATGCAGCCGCACACAGGACAGTTGCTTCTATCCAATCACTGCACTAGTCGAGAATTCTTATTGTTAGCGGTGAAGTCTCCCCTCTATTATTTGTTAAAGGATTTGGATGATCATAGTCATTTGTTCATTCATCAAGTTTCAATAATTCTTCTCGTGCGGCGGCAAATTCCGCGTTAGCCAAATCAAAATTGTCAGCCACATCTCCTCCCGCACCAAGAAGCCTAACTCCTGCTAGACCATATTCCATGCCGGAAACGAATTTATCATGTGCAGGATGATAGCAATCAGGGACATCCAAGTTTTTATATTCCGCCAAAATATTTTCTAGCTCACTAATCTGACCAGTAAGCTCATCCGTACATCGCAATGTTTTAATATATGTTTGTACAGCTTCCCATTGTTCGAGAAATATTCCGGTGATTTCATTGTAGCCACTCGAGCTACATTCTGTACTCCCTCCACATGCTGTAACAAGTAGACATAGGAATACCAGGATTCCTACAATCTTGTACATCATATTCCTCCTTTGTTGAAGCCTCCTTTTAGATTTACCGATAACAAAATAGCAAAAATCTATGGGGTTGTCAAGAAAAGTCTTTGCCGTACCCAGGACAATCGATACACTTCATGTGGTGTGTTTTGGAGATCTTTCTTGTGCAATTCAATTATAGGCAGGAGTTAAAAACAATAGAGTGGAAACCGATTGAAACCTAGGTTGATTAGCAGACGTATTGGACTCGTTTCGTGTGTTTATCTCCTTCCGCTGTCACTACACTCATTAAAATTATCGAAAATCTATCTTAGGTTCTAGGTAAAACAGGTCTATGGTCATAGGAAGCAAACAGCATTTTCCGTTATACTGATATCAATAATCATACCCATTTCGAAATAATATTGGAAGTTGTTCGCTATGAAAGACAATGTTAATCAAGAGAATTAAATCATCATTTCGCCGCTTACAGTGGAAGCTGACCATGAGCTATACCGCCGTTACGATCGGTTCCTTGTTCGTGGTCGTTTTAGTGCTTGGATATTTACTGTTTTCAAAAGTATTTATTCCGCTGGAAATTTACAATACGGAAATCTCACCCAAGGATTGGATCCGAATCATCAGCGAGAATGATGCCCGTATTTGGCAAACGATTTTGTCACAAGAACCAGTGAATACAAGTTTGATCTCAGAACTGCTGGATGAGGGGAGTTTAGAGATTACCAACTTCGAGGTCCTCCAAATCGGCGATTTTCAGCTGCGTGTAAGTACGGTAGGTCAAGCGAGTGGAATTATCGTCGATGAAAACGGTATCTTGCTGGGAACCTCCAACCCGATATTTGTCCCTGAAGAAGCCGTTGGACAGCCGCTTGATGTAGGGATATTACCGGGTTTGGAGGGACCGCTAACAACCGCATTAAACGGTGAAGTCGATCCAGAGCGATTATTTGTCACCCTTGAACCACATGAACGTTTTTATTTTGCTGTCCCGATTGGGGATAAAACCAACCAGGAAGTCTTGGGGGCTGTAATCATTCATGTTGAGCGATTACCTACATCCAATGATATCCCAGGTACTCTTTTACTGCTGTTAGGACGAAGTGTATTGATCCTGCTGCTGGCTGCTGGAATAGTCGGGACGATCTTTGGTGCATTAACAGCCCGCGGCATAATCGCTCGTTTAGGTCGGTTCTCGCAGGTGACGGATGCGTGGAGCCAGGGAGATTTTTCCGAGTTTATCGAGGATCCTGCTGGCGATGAAATCAGTACCTTGGCAGTACGCCTAAACCGAATGGCAGCGCAGTTGGAGCAATTTCTAAAGCGAAGTCAGGCAATCGCTGTTTCTGAAGAGCGCAACCGGCTGGCTCGCGATCTGCATGATAGTGCCAAGCAGGAAGCGTTAGCAGCCTCATTCCACTTGGGAACTGCCCTGACACTATTCGAACGCGATCCCGACTCAGCGAAAAGCCATTTAGTTGAAGCAGATAACCTGGTAGATTCAGTTCGCGTGGAACTGACGGATTTGATCCTTGAATTACGCCCCCCGTTTACGAACGGCACGCGTTTTGATGACACGCTTAATGAATATATCATCGAATGGGCCCATCAAACCGGGATCGAGGCAGCCTTGAATGTAGATGGCTATATCGATTTGCCCCTGGAGATCAAACAGGCCATATACCGTATCTTACAGGAAGCGTTGGCCAATGTGACCCGGCACAGCTCAGCGGACAAAGTTGATGTTAGGCTGCATTTTAGGGATGATGCGGTTGAATTTTGCCTGCGCGACGATGGTGCCGGGTTTGATATCCACCAGCAGCATGGTGGGATGGGGCTTGACTCGATGCGCGAACGGGTGGAATCGCTCAATGGTGACTTCAGCATTGATAGCGCACCTGGAAGCGGGACGGAAATCTGTATAGCGATCCCAATTGAGTAATGCAGGAGGCCAGATGCCAGGACCAATCACAGTCTTAATCGTAGATGACCACGAAATGGTGCGTAAAGGAGCGAAAGGATACCTGGAAGCACAGCCCGAAATTGTTGTAGTGGCGGAAGCTGAATCAGGAGCGGAGGCTGTGAAACTGGCCAGGGAATATGTCCCTGATGTAGTCTTGATGGATCTGGTCATGCCCGGTATGGACGGTGTGGAAGCTACGCGCAAAGTGAAAGACATCAGCCCGCGCACACAAATCATCATTCTGACGTCCTTCCATGAAGATGAGCACATATTTCCGGCGCTCCAGGCCGGGGCGGTTTCCTATTTACTCAAGGATGTCAAAGCATCAGAGCTGGTTGAAGCCATTCGCCGGGCATCTATCGGGGAAGCTACCCTGCATCCCAGGGTGGCGGCACGCCTAATCAAACAGTTCAGCCATGGGGATACGGACAGGACCAACCTCTTCACAGAACTCACAGAGCGGGAAATCGAAGTCCTGACATTGATTGCCAGGGGTTTCACCAATCAGAAAATTGCTGAAGAACTTGTCATCAGCATAGGTACAGTCAAAGGTCATGTCAGTAATATCTTAAGTAAACTTCACCTTGCAGATCGCACCCAGGCCGCAGTATTCGCCTGGCAGGAAGGTATTGTAAAGCGCACAGAACTCTAGCATAAGCTGCCTTACTTACGACACATTCCTCTGGGGGTATTTACAAGATCTGGTTCATAACCAGCAGAACGATCTACAACAACTTCAGATAGGTAAAAACTCCAATCCCAAGTCCAGCACAATACATGTCCTCGGCCTCATGTCTATTTTCTGATGGCATGCTATTCTTTTGGTGTATCAAATGTCTTAATCACCTTGGCATTCTGCATGAAATGACAAAATTTTATGGATAAAGTTACTGGTTGGATCAAGCGTCATCAGGTACTGGCATTCTTTCTTTTGTCGTATGCAATATCTTGGTCAGCATTATTAATTTATGATTTCATCTTCCATGGAGACTCCCCTGTGGAAGTCTTGATAATGCCCATCGTGGTATTCAGCCCTGCACTTACGGCAATGTTGATCTCCGGCATTGCAGAGCCTTTTCCCAAACATGCGAGCAGCAAGCCTCGTTGGATTGCGTTTATCCTTGCTTGGCTCTTTTCAGCCGTAATACTGATCGTGTATGCATTGGAGATATATAAGGTTGAAGATCTGGCACTTGCTGTCATCATATTCAGCATCATCGCGATATTACCAGCCTGGGTTCTTTCTAGTGCCTATGCCCGCACACCAGGCATCCGTAAACTTTTCTCGACCTTAATTAAACCAAGGGGCCCACTGCTCTGGTACCTGGTCGTGTTTTTGATCTTCCCGGGCATCCCGCTCCTGGGTATGGGTATCACCCGCCTGCTTGGTGGCGAAGCCCAGTTCTTTTTGGCTGACATGCCATCCAGGGATGCCGCGACCCTCCTCCTGCTCGAGTTCTTGCATGTGTTCCTGATGACCGGGGGAATTAACGAGGAAAGCGGCTGGCGTGGTTTTGCGTTGCCTCGCCTGCAATCCCGTTTCCCAGTCATCATGGCAGCACTGGTTGTCGGTTTCTTCTGGGCAATGTGGCATTTACCCTATGATATTGGCGAAGGTGTTCCCATCACCTGGATCCTCGAGAATCGATTGTTATGGACCCCCCTTTTCGCCATATTGATGACCTGGTTGTACAACCATACGAACGGCAGCATCTTAGCGCCAGCCCTCTTTCATTCTGCCATGAACGCCTTTGGCAACCAAATCTCGATTACTACGGCAGGGAATGTTTTGTTTATTGGTTTAGCGATCATTGCGATCCTGTCCGACCGGATGTGGAAGAAATTACCTTACGACCATCCGGCAGTGTACAAGCTTCCTGCATAGTGTAGTTGCAGATCATATTCTGGATTAGTAGAGTAATAAAAAGGGAGCTATCCCATGTCTGAAAGAAAGCCGAAACCCACGCGTTGGTTATACTTACTGGCACTCTTAATCCCGGTATTCGCTTGTGTGGGGACAATACTGCTAGTGTATCGAACTGTTCCTAAACTCCCGGGGGCATTAGAAACGATGGGTATCCAAAACCTGACAAAGGTTATCGTACCTGGCTCAGAAGAAATATATTTTCCTAAAGCA
>JBFENN010000096.1:0-11258 GCA_041551115.1 Anaerolineales bacterium | reverse complement strand
TCACTTCGGTTTACTCCGGGCAGGCAAAGGCAAGCCGTTCGTGGCGTTTGGCAGAAGATCGTTTACAGTTTTTTGAAGAAACTCTATCGGTGACGGATAGCGTTTAGGTAATTTGGAGGTACAAAATGTCGTTGTATTTCGTTCACCACCAGCACGATGCTGCAACCTGCCCCGCAAAAGATCCTGCGACTGGGAATTTGCTGTTGGAACATATAAGCCCGATCAACGCTCTCAAGTACGGTGTACAGCTAAAGAGTGACGCGGTCTTGGATGGGCAGCACACATTTGTCTTGATCCTTGAAGCCGATCAAAAGGCAAATATCGATAAGTTCATGGAACCCTTCAAGCAAGCCGGAAAAGTCCAGATCCACCCAGCCTCCTTGTGCGAGACTGTCGTTGAACGAGCGGGTTGTTAAGAATATATCCTGGCTTGAAAATATAATTACCTGAAGAAAGCTGCATCGGAGAAGTAAATATGCCTAATTTGAGAATCCCGACTCCACTACGCACATACGCAAACGGACATAGTGAGGTTTTTGTGAGCGGCAAAACCGCTGGAGAAGCCTTAAACGACCTTACAGATCGATATCCTGCTTTACGGCCTCACCTTTTCTCCGAGGATGGGCAGCTACGCCCATTTGTGAATCTATTCCTGAATGAAGAAAATATCCGTGATTTGCAAGGGTCTGATACTCCCATCCAAGAAGGTGATAAGTTAATTCTGATACCAAGTATTGCAGGAGGTAAGGGAATGAGAGATTGACTGCTGGTCATATTGCTACTGACCGGCATATCACTCGAACCTTAGCATAACTATGTTACCCAATTTATCGCACGAAGAAATCTTGCGTTATTCACGTCATTTATTAATCCCCGATGTGGGCTTAGAAGGGCAGCGCAAACTAAAGGCCTCCGCTGTTCTTGTCATCGGTACAGGAGGGCTTGGTTCGCCAGTGGCTTTATACCTGGCAGCTGCGGGCGTCGGACGAATCGGCTTGGTTGATTACGATGTTGTTGATTCATCGAACTTACAGCGGCAGGTTATCCACGGGACTGCCGATATTGACAGATTAAAAGTGGAATCGGCACGTAAACGCATGCTGGATTTAAACCCCGATATCCAGGTTGAGATATATAACGAACCCTTTACATCTACAAACGCCCTGAGCATCGCTCAGAATTACGATTTGTTGATTGACGGCACCGATAATTTCCCAACGCGTTACCTGACCAATGATGTCTGTGTGATGCTAGGAATTCCAAACGTCTACGGCTCAATCTTCCGGTTTGATGGCCAGGTAAGCGTATTTGATGCCCAAAAAGGCCCTTGCTACCGCTGTTTGTTCCCCGAACCACCACCTCCGGGGCTGGTGCCCTCATGCGCTGAAGGAGGTGTATTGGGGGTGCTGCCCGGAACCATCGGAACACTTCAAGCAACCGAAACGCTTAAAGTTCTGCTGGGGATAGGCGAACCGTTAATTGGAAAACTCTTGCTGTATAACGCACTTGATATGTCCTTCGATTTCGTGAAGCTGCGTAAGAACCCAAAATGCAAAGTTTGCAGCGCAGAACCCGAGATCACTGAATTGATTGATTATGAAGCATTTTGCGGCGTACCGTCCCATGATCATGGGGAAGGTGCTGTCGGTGGTGACTGGGATATCACCGCAATCGAATTAGCTAAGCGCATAAAAACGGGCGACCGGTTCCGCTTGATTGACGTTCGCGAACCCCACGAGTTGGAGATTTCTCATCTCGATGGAGCACACTTGATCCCGATGGGTGAGTTAGCCGGACGGATGTCGGAACTGGACAGCGCTGAGGACATTGTACTATTCTGTAAATCTGGAACCCGATCTGCACGTGCGCTCGAACTGCTAGCCAGCGCCGGATTCCGAAGGATGAAGAATCTGAAAGGCGGTATCAATGCCTGGGCGCGTGATGTAGACCCTAATTTACCCGTGTATTAACCTACACAGATCATAAATACACCGGTCTTGATGATAGAGCCTATCCCAGTCAGGCATAGCATTACTGAGATGTCCATTCAATCGCAAATCAACAAATCTTTTACATCAAATTTTAACTTTCATGGATAATCAAAATTCGCTTGTCGCAGTCCTTGCCCACCCAGATGATGAATCCTTTGGTATGGGCGGCACTTTAGCACTGTATGCACAAAAAGGGGTGGCGATCCATTTGATCTGCGCCACGCGGGGCGAAGCGGGAGAAATGGAGGCCGATTGTTTGGAAGGTTATGATTCGATCGCACAAAGGCGGGAGAGCGAACTGCGCTGCGCAGCAGAGCTATTGGGCATAACCAGCGTCCAATTTCTCGACTATCGCGACTCTGGCATGTCCGGATCTCCCGACAACCAGCATCCACAAGCGCTGGTAAACGCGCCGGTAGCAAACGTTGCCCAACAAATTGCGAACCATATCCGCAGACTTCGCCCCCAAGTCATCATTACTTTCGACCCGATTGGAGGCTACAAACACCCAGACCATATTGCTATCCACAAAGCGACGGTGGAAGCTTTTAAGCTTGCCAGCGACGTTAACTACAACAGTGAATATCCGCCACACAGATCAGATAAACTTTACTTTCATCTAATTCCGAAGGGGTTCCTGCGCTGGGGAGTAAGGTTTCTGCGTATCTTTGGCAAAGACCCAACACGCTTTGGCCGCAACCAAGATATCGATCTCGTTGACCTGGTCAAGGAGGGCAACTTCCCGACCCATGCCATTATTGATTTCAGAGAAGTACAAAACCTTAAAGATCAGGCTGCGTTGTGCCATGCCAGCCAATTAGATGGTGTCTCCCAAGGGGGAGGTAGAATGAACTGGGTACGTTTTCTGTTTGGCAGTAAGGATCACTATATGCGCTTTGAACCCGCTCCCGTACCGGGGAGAGTGGAGCGAGACCTTTTCGAAAGCCTATGACCACTTCTTTCACAGCTGCTCTTGATCAAGCCATGTTAGAATAAACCCTCAGCTAGGCAAAATATAGATAAGCCAGGCTAGCTAAAAAAAATCATATGGAGACCGTAAATGGAGATCGAGAACAAACCCATCATCTCTAATGGTGTTGTAGTTACATTAAAATATTCTGTTAGCGTAGGCGGTCAAGTTATCGAGAGTTCTGCAGATGACAGTCCAATTCAATTCATCCAAGGGCGTGGAGACGTCATTCCCGGGCTTGAAAAAGCGCTATATGGGTTGTCCATTGGTGATCAGAAGGAATTCACAGTCGCCCCGGAAGACGGCTATGGGGAGGTAGATCCCGACGCGATTGCGAAGATCCCAAAAGCTGAATTCCCAACGGAGATTCCTCTGCAACCAGGCGTTGAGCTGCGGTTGAAAGATGAGCAGGGAGATGAGCTTGAGGCACAGATAGTCGCTGTTGAGGATGAGATCGTGCGATTGAACTTCAACCATCCGCTATCGGGTAAGGAGCTGCTGTTCGCGGTTCACATCCTGGATATCCGGAATGCCACACCAGAAGAACGAGACCACGGACATGTACACTCAACCGAATAACCGCTTCTAAACTGTCAGCAAATCGTACTCAACAAAGTTACGTCAATCAAAATGAACATCCAGCAAATAGCTGGATGTTTTTATATTTTTCAAACATTCATCCAACGTTATTAATACATTCGCTCACTATACTATGGGATGTAAGACAAGGAAAATAGACTACTTTATCAATAATACTTATTGGAGGGACCAAAATGAATACCATAATCCGTAGAGATCCATTCCGTGAAATGCTATCACTACGAAGCACCATGGATCGTCTCGTTGATAACTTTATGATTAACGAGCCGACGATTTGGCAAAGGCCAACCGAGTGGAATGTCGCAATGGACGTTTCCGAGGATAAGGATCAGTTCGTTGTTAAGGCTTCTTTGCCAGGTATCGATCCCGATGATTTAAATATCACATTTACTGATGACACGTTAACCATCAACGGTGAGGTAAAGAGTGAAGAAGAAAAGGAAGACACCTGCTACCATCTGCGTGAGCGCCGTTACGGCACATTTTCCCGCAGCATCCGTCTGCCACGCGGGGTAAAGAGCGATAGCATCAAAGCCAATTTTGAAGCAGGCGTGCTAACACTCCAGCTTCCAAAAGTGGAAGAAGTAAAACCGCGAAAAATCGAGGTTCACGCTAAAACAGAATCTCCAATGATTGAAGGCTCGATCAAAGACATCACCGAGTAAACCTAATCTGTCCTTTTGTATTGAATCAAAAAAGACTGTCTACGAGACTCGTAGACAGTCTTTTTTTAGTGTTTAGAGGGAGGGTCCGGCCCATGGATGGAGTGTATAGGGTCGCTCCTGACAGGATCATACACCCCCGAATATCTGCTGCAGTTGCATACACTAGGATGACTGCACAATTACTTTATGAGCTCTTCCACCAGCGCAGCACCCGCATAGCGCGCAGGGTGTTGTAGCGACCCGGTGCACCTGACTTCTCAAGCTCGAAATAGACCCTGCCCGATGGGCTGCGGTATTGCTGCCAGCGACCATTCGAGCGGCGTCTCGCTTCAATCAACGCGATTGCGTAGCTAAAGCGCTCATCTTGCTCAGCATTGGTCATCTGGAAATAGTCCAAAGCCCGCAAGACATCGTACTGCCAACGAGGAGGAAAAGGGAACCGTACGATCGTCGAGTTCACCAACTCGCCTGTGCGGTGCGAGCAGCACAGCTTATGGATGAGCAAGAATTCATGCGCTTTTTGACATACGCTGTGCAAGCCGGCGCTTTGGGTAGGGAACCGTTCCCCGTAGTAAAACAAACCTTCCAGTACAGAAATCGTGGTATGAAATGAGCTGTGCGTGGCACCGCGGTACGATTGGCAGTTCCAGCCCCCATCCGGCATCTGCTGGCTCACTAAATGATCAGCGATATCATGAATGCGCTCATCTGGGAAATTGAAGAACGCCAGCATAGAGAGCGCCATTCCAGTTATGCAGGTTTCGCTGTGTTCTCTAGAACGTGAGAAGTTTATTCCGCCATCAGCGTAATAGCCTTTGTTCATTAATAGTTCTGAGGCTTTTAATGCCTGATGGTCACCCGGGGGTAAGCCTAGAAACCGCAGAGCAAAGAGTGTGTAGTGAGTAGATATCCATTTTGGACTGTATAACCCACCTCCCCACAATCCCGTGTCTTCTTGCAACGCCAACAGCTTCGCCCCCCAACCTCGGGTGGACACCCGTGAGCGCGTTTCATTATATATTTCTGGTGGTTTATCCAACAGATCACGTTCCACCTGCCAACGCACGGCTGGGTCGCCATCGAGCAACCACTGGTATATTTCCTGATCGATCTTCATGAATAATTCTCCCTGCCCCAATGTAACGGATCTAGTGGACAACCCCATACATAGCCGCTTCCAACTTCCCCAGTAAGCTGCATTTTTCTTGCAATTTTGTTACCGCTGAACAGCAATTAGGCTTTTATTTGAACCCAAACAACTTTGCCCTACCTAATAGTACCGCTGGAAGCCTGGACCTATGCAATATGAAAGAGAAAATGCTGAAACCCCAACCTTGGAGGATATCGCAGGGGAAGGGCATACAAATAGCAAATCCTGATAGTTTCGACGGATTACACGGCCAAATATTTTATACCGTTCATGTCCATTATAGACGATCATGTATATAGAAAACCGGAGCAGCAAATTTTGCCGCTCCGGGAATACCTTTCTATACCAGATAATCAGTCATTTACTCTTCGATCACTTCTGCCAACAAAACAGCGCTGAACTCCAAGCCATTCACACCGCGGTCAACCCTGATGATATCCCCCTCATTGAAATCTCCGGAAAGGATGCGAACCGCCAGGGGATTTTCCAGTTCGCGCTGTATGGCTCTCTTCAACGGGCGGGCACCAAAATCTGGATCATAACCAACTTCGGCTAAATACTCGCGCGCCGCTTCACTGATTTCCAAAGTATACCCTCGTTCCCCCAGACGTTGGGCGACCAAGCGCAGTAAGATATCGACAATTTCAGCCAGATTCTCTCGGGTGAGCGGATGGAAGACAACAATTTCATCGATGCGGTTTAAGAACTCTGGGCGAAAGTGAGTTTGCAAGATCTTGGTAATCTCATCTCGATTGACTTGCCGCCCACCTTCCCACAAAGTATTTCCAAGGTTGCTGGTCATAATCACCACGCTGTTGCGGAAATCTACTGTACGACCTTGCCCATCGGTCATGCGGCCATCATCCAAAAGCTGTAACAAGGCGTTAAACACCTCGGTATGGGCTTTCTCGATCTCGTCAAACAGCACAACACTGTACGGACGGCGGCGAACAGCTTCAGTGAGCTGTCCACCTTCATCATAGCCAACATATCCAGGAGGGGCCCCAATCAGCCGCGAAACGGTGTGTTTTTCTTGATATTCGGACATATCGATTCGGATCATCGCCCTTTCGTCATCAAAAAGAAACTCCGCTAAAGCACGCGCTAATTCTGTTTTACCAACTCCGGTAGGTCCTAAAAAGATGAATGAACCGATAGGTCGATTTGGATCTTGTAATCCAGCCCGTGAACGGCGGACAGCGTTAGATACTGCCTGCAGTGCCATATCCTGTCCGATTACACGCTGGTGTAAACGCTCTTCCATATGGACGAGTTTTTCCATTTCCCCTTCGAGCAAACGCGAGACGGGTATACCAGTCCACCGCGAGACGATCTGAGCAATTTCCTCTGCATCGACCTCCTCACGCAGTAATGCTCCTTCCCTCTGCAGTTCTTTCAAACGCTCTTCTCCTTTTACGAGTTGAGCTTCCAGATCACGCAGAGTCCCATAACGTAAACGGGCAACTTTTTCAAGCTCCGCTCGACGCTCGGATTGCTCAATCTCAACACGCGTCTGTTCAATCTGCTCTTTCGTGCTCTGCAGTTCAGAAATGGCTTCTTTCTCAATCTGCCAGCGGGTGTGAAGCTGTGCGGATCGCTCGCGCAGGTCTGCCAAGTCTTTTTCCAAGCGTTCTAGCCGTTCTTTGGAGGCTTTATCTTTCTCTTTCTTCAGCGCCTCACGTTCAATTTCCAACTGCATAATTTGGCGATCCACTTCGTCCAAGGCTTGGGGCTTGGAATCGATCTCCGTCCGCAGTCGAGCAGCGGCTTCATCGATCAAATCGATAGCTTTATCCGGCAGATGGCGATCAGCAATATAGCGGTTCGAGAGGCTCGCAGCCGCAATCACTGCAGGGTCAGTTATCCGCACACCATGGTGAATTTCGTACCGCTCCTTCAAACCACGGAGAATACTGATACTCTCTTCGACAGAAGGCTCATCAACTATCACCGGCTGGAAGCGACGTTCCAATGCTGGGTCTTTTTCAACATGCTTGCGGTATTCGTCAATCGTTGTAGCTCCAATCAAGTGCAGTTCACCGCGCGCCAGCATCGGTTTCAGCATATTGCCCGCATCCATTGCTCCCTCGGCGGCACCTGCACCGACTACTGTGTGCATCTCATCGACAAAGAGGATGATTTCTCCAGCAGCTTCGGTGATTTCCTGGAGCACGGCCTTGAGGCGCTCCTCAAATTCGCCGCGATATTTTGCGCCTGCGACCAGCGCTCCCATATCGAGCTGGATCAAAGTTTTGTGCTTCAAACCCTCGGGGACATCACCATTTATAATCCTCTGTGCTAATCCTTCAACAATTGCTGTTTTCCCGACGCCTGGGTCACCGATCAAGGCGGGGTTATTCTTGGTGCGCCGCGATAAGATCTGGACGACACGGCGGATCTCTTCGTCACGTCCGATCACCGGATCCATTTTTCCCTGCCGGGCAAGAGCGGTAAGATCGCGGCCATACTTCTCCAAAGCTTGGTAAGTGCTCTCCGGATCCTGGGATGAGACACGCTGCGATCCACGCACACTTTTCAATGCAGCCAGGATCGCGTCTTTGGTAAGTCCATATTGGGATAGCCTTTTGCCTTCAGAACTCTCGGTCAAGCCCAATAAGATATGTTCGGTGGACACATAATCATCCTGCATCCCTTTGGCGTAGCGTTCAGCCGCGCTGAGTACATCTGACGTCTGACGCGTCAACCCGATTTCCCCGGAGCCACCATACACTTTTGACTGCTTTTCCAGTTCGCTGGTCAAATCAGCTCGCAATGCAAGCACACTGCCGGCAACTTTCGTGACCACAGCCGGTACCACACCATCTTCCTGATTAAGCAACGCCAAGAGTACGTGCCCAGGTTCGAGGGACTGATGATTGAAATCCTGTGCTAGGCGCTGGGCGTTTAACAGCGCCTCTTGAGATTTCTTTGTGTATTTTTCTAAATTCATAACCACCTCCAAAACTATTCTCATAAACTACAGCTTGTAGTTTATTGCGGTGAAAATTTCTAAGTGAACTCGTTGTAGACACAATCTTCCACAACATATGTATTTTAGTAAACCGACATTTGAAACTGATAAACATTATATTAATGACGCGTTGGAATCATGCAAGGAACATTTTGACCGGGATGTAGTTTGGTATGCGGATTGCCAATGAAGGGATATACTTAGCAAAATGGAAAGAACACTATGCGTAGTTCATCGCTTAGGAAGCGTGCCGTACAAGGCTGCTTGGGATTTGCAGAACGAGCTGGCGGCGGAGATCGCCGACAAGGTCCGCCCAGCCACCCTGCTGCTTTTAGAACACCCCCATACTTACACTTTTGGCCGGCGGGGAGATCTCAAACACCTGCTGCTAGATGAAGATGAGCTCGCTCAGCGTGGAGTGGAAGTTCACTGGGTTGATCGCGGCGGCGATGTCACCTACCACGGTCCAGGTCAACTGGTAGGCTACCCGCTGCTGCCATTGGGCACCCCTCATATGACCATCCAAGGAGGTTCTGCCCATTTGCCCCAAGCTGACTACGTAGGTTATGTGCGGCGATTAGAACATACGATCATCCGTGCCCTTGCTGGTTTCGATCTGGATGCTCACCAAGTCAATGGAGTCACCGGCGTCTGGGTGGCACATGAGGAGAAAAACAGAGAGAGTACAAGCTTGGACAGCGCGAATTTTCCCTCTGCTGGTCAGGATATGCAGACTGGTTTTGCCAAAATAGCCGCGATTGGTGTAAAAGTTGATGTGCGTGGAATCACACGCCACGGCTTCGCCATAAATGTGAACCCTGACATGTCTTATTGGGAGGGAATTATTGGCTGTGGGTTGGTTGGCTATCCTGTGACCAGCATGGCCGAATGTCTAGAACCGACACCAACTATGTCGGTTCTGATGGATCACATCACGCGTGCATTTGGCAAAGTATTTGATTTCCAGATCGAGGAGGGGATATTATGAGGGTAGCGCGATCCAGGAGGGTTAGGCTGCTTGTCCCAGTCCTTATTGCAGCCGCCAGCCTGCTGCTTTTTGGCTGGTTTATGGACCAAGCAACTGCTGAGGCTCCAGCCGAGCTTGACCTAGTAAGGGTCATTATCCATTCACCAGAAGATCTACTCCTATTCAAAACATTGGAGATCCCGATCTATTACCACTCACGCAGCGAGAATGGGAGCGAATATCTTTTAACAGCCCTTGATCCGTTTCAGGAAGCTGACTTAATCGAGTTAGGGTTCTCAGTGCAGGTCCTGGGTTCACCTTCGCCCGGCAGAAAGTATTACCGGATTACAGCCCATGAGCTGGAGAACTTGGAGCTGGCAGAAAAGTCCGTCGATGTCATTGAACGTCAAGCCAATGCCAGCCTAATCCAAGCTTCGCCCGAAGACGCTGCCGGCTTGGTAAACCTAGGCATTGAACTCGAGCAGTTCGCCCTGCACCCATTGGTGCTCCCCCAAGAGGTCAACAGCACCGAACCAATATCGCTTACGGTGGATACAACTATCTCCGGGATGATCAACCAAGTGATGACGAGTACGATTTATTCTCTTACCGGGGATCTTAGCGGTGAATGGGCAGCGACCATTTCCGGTGCACCCTACACGATAACAAACCGCTATACTTATTACCTGCCTCCCGCCGATGAAGATCCTCCGATTAAGAAAGCAACCGAGTATGTCTATCAGGAATTTGACAATTTGGGGATCTCCCCTGAGTACCATTACTGGGAGAGTGAGATATATTCAGTAACTAAGTATCCATCAGAAAATTATCCAAACGTGATCGGAACAATCCATGGTGAACAACGCCCTGATGACATCTTCCTGATCACTGCCCATCTCGATGATGCTCCATTTAGTGACCCAGCTCCAGGGGCTGATGACAATGCGTCAGGGACGGTGGCGGTGCTGGTGGCGGCGCAAATTCTCAGCCAAAGCCAATACAAATGGGACTGCACCTTGCGATTTGCAGCATTTACCGGAGAGGAGCAGGGTTTGCTGGGCAGCAGTACTTACGCAAAACAAGCTTACGAGCAAGGAGAAGATATCATAGCTGTCTTGAATCTCGATATGATTGCGTATAATTCAAAAAACAAACCCGCTCCTGATATTGATCTACATACTCACGCTGCCCCGGATATGGAGATTGCGAACCTTTTCGTCGATGTGATCGCAAGCTATCAGTTGAACTTGGTTCCTGAGATCATATTGCCAGGGACTGGAGCCAGCGACCACGCCTCCTTTTGGGCTTATGGATATCCTGCCATATTGGCAATTGAAGATCACGACGATTTCAACATCTACTATCACAGCAAAAACGATACCCTGGATAAACTCGATTTGGAATACTACACCGAGTTCGTGAAAGCCGCCGTCGGCACACTGGCGCATATGGGCTGCCTGGCAGGAACCGAAGGTGCTCTTACAGGCTACGTCACCGATAAAAGCAGCGGAATGCCGATCGAGGGGGCAATCGTCTCTGCAACTAACCGGTTCGGGCAAGAGTGGCAAACCTTCACCGGACCGGAGGGTAGTTATGTATTGAACCCGACTCGAGATTCCTATACCGTATCTGGAGAAGCAGAAGGTTTTGTTACTGCAACTATTACCAACGTGCAAATCACCCAAGGGGACACCACAACCCTTGACTTTGAACTGCCAGCTATGCACTATATGTACTTTCCATTGATCCCACACAGAACCGAGTGATCCTCTGGATTCGATTTTTTGAGAGATGCTTTGGAACAGGGAAAGGACGATTGATTCGTTTGACAGCTAGTTAAAAAATCAGTACACTTTATGCAGGTAAATTCCAGGTGACACGCCGTTGTAGAGGAAGCAATAATATCAGCTCAATTTGAGATTACCTTGCCTAGTTCTATCCAAT
>JBFENN010000095.1:0-12224 GCA_041551115.1 Anaerolineales bacterium | reverse complement strand
TGTCAGCGATGATAACCTTAGCGCTGCTAAAATTGGCGTAGTTCAAGTACCTCCCATATAAAATTTATAAGAGCGCCAATTAGCTAAAAATATCGACAAATACTGGAGAGAAAGAAAAATGAGCGATCGTATTACTGGAACTGTAAAGTGGTTCAATGCTGCGAAGGGTTATGGTTTCATCGGGTATGACGATGGTGAGGACGTGTTTGTGCACTATTCTGCGATTCAATCTGACGGTTACCGTAGGCTTGACCAAGATCAGAAAGTTGAATTCTCAATTGAAGAGGGCTCGCGCGGTCTTCAGGCTTCGAACGTAGTACCACTATAAACCTTCTAAAGCTTAATTCTGCAACAGGGCTGTCATATTGACAGCCCTGTTGCATTTCAAAGGTTGTAATCACTAGTTGTCGAATAACCTGGCGCAATGGGGCTTGCGTGTGACTTTTAAAATGAATATGGGTATAATGAAAACATGGATACACAAACTCAACTTGAAAATGACTTAAAACTAGCCATACGGGCAAAAGATGAAATCCGCAAACGCCCCTTACGCCAGGTTCTCTCAGCGATTAAATTGGCTGAGGTCGAAGAGGGCTGTCAGCTAAGTGATCAGCAGGTCATCAGCATAATTCAGAAAGAAATCAAATCACAACAAGAATCGATCGCCGACGCGAATCGTGCGAACCGTTCTGATCTCATCAAAAATGCAGAAGCAGAAATAGCCATTCTAGAACCATACCTACCTACTCAACTCAGTCAAGAAGAGCTTGAAACTCTTGCTCTCGAAGCCATCAATGAAGTCGGTGCAGCCTCACTAACGGAGATGGGACAGGTGATGAAGGTCCTAATGCCGCGAATTCAAGGAAGGGCGGCTGGTGGTAATGTCAGTCAGGTGGTACGAAAATTGCTCGAATGAACAGCACTTAGAAGTATACCTGTTGATCAAGAGCTGCAAATTTCGGTTTAACACAATTCTGCTTAATGTTGTAGATCGATCAAATGTCTGAGGAAAACGCACTAGAACGAAGTAAACGTCCTCTCTTTTATGCACTCCTCGTTACCGTTGTTGCAGGAGTTGCTATAAGTGTATTACTGCTTCCAATTCTTAATCCAGTAACTTCTGCCAGCTTTGTTGAGGGCCAGGTTGCCCCACAGCACATGCAAGCTCCTTTTGACCTGACATTTGAGAGTGTTGTGCTCACTGAACAACAACGCAATGCCGCTGCCCAAGCCATTGCACCAGTATACACAGCAGCTGACACAAATATCGCTCGTCAGCAGCTAGAAGAACTAAGGGCAGCACTAGCGTATATCACCAGCGTTCGGGCTGACGAACACGCCAACCAGAAGCAAAAATTAGAGGATCTAGCCGCGTTGGAATACCTTGAGCTTTCTCCTGAAGCAGCTGCTGGTACCCTTGCATTGAGTGATGCGCGTTGGCAAACCGTCCAGCAAGAAGCCATCGTAGTACTCGAGCAGGTCATGCGCGGAGCGATCCGCCAAGACGGTCTGAGTGAAGCTAAAGATAGGATTCCCAATCTGATCAGCCTTTCGCTATCACAGGAGCAGACTGATATCGTGACCGAGTTGATTGGTGCCCTGGTCGTGCCTAACAGCACATATAGTGAAGAGTTGACCGAAAGCGCCCGTCAAACTGCTAGCTCAGCGGTACCCCCAGCTACTCGCACGTATAAAACTGGAGAGACAATCATTCAACAAGGGCAAGTGCTAACCAATTTGACCCGGGAAGCACTTGAAGAATATGGATTGATCGAAACGCAACCAGGTTGGCGAGAACTGGCCAGTGCAGGCTCGATTGCGATTTTATGCATCGCATTACCTTTATTATATTTGCTCCGTAATATAACTCTTGTACTTGACCTGCGTGGTTTAACCGTGATTGCTGTTCTGTTTATCGCATTTCTTGTCATTGGTCGTCTAATGACACCTGATGACAGCCTAATCGTTTTCATCTTTCCCCTTGCAGCGTACAGTTTGACAGTTGCCGTACTCTTTGGTGCTGAACCAGCCACCATCACTACCCTATCGCTTGCGATATTAACCGCTTACGGCAGAGTTGAAGCGCTGCAACTCACCTTATTTTATATTCTAACCAGTCTATTCGGGATATTTGCCTTGCGCCAAGCCCGGCGACTTACTGCTTTTTTCCGGGCGGCTTTAGCAATCGCTAGCAGCGGCGCCCTTATTGTAATAATTTTCACACTACCAGAGGTCACAACTGATTGGCTTATGCTGGCGAATCTAATCGGTGCAGTTTTCTTATATGCAATTGCATCAATCAGTTTAGCCGTAGCACTTCAGTTTTTCTTAGCTCAATTTTTAGGGATGACAACTGCATTGCAGTTAATGGATATCTCACGCCCAGAACACCCCATGCTGCAGATGGTCCTGCGCATAGCACCTGGCACCTACCAGCATAGTTTGCAGGTCGCCAATCTCGCAGAACAAGCTGCAGAGCGCATTGATGCCGATACCTTACTAACCCGGGTTGGTTCTCTCTACCATGATATCGGAAAGACCGAAAATCCCATGTTTTTTATCGAAAATCAGATCCCTGGAAACCCAAACCCGCATGATACCCTTGATCCCCTAACTAGCGCTAAGATCATTATCGAACACGTGCAGAATGGTATCGATTTAGCTCGCAAGCATCGCTTGCCTAACCGGATTCAAGATTTTATTCGTGAGCACCACGGAACGACATTTACACGCTACCAGTATGTCAAAGCAGTCGAAGCTGCAAACGGGGATGAAGAAGCCGTTGATATAGAACTATTTAGATACCCAGGCCCCCGTCCTGGCTCGCGCGAGACCGCCCTGTTGATGCTGGCAGATGCTTGTGAAGCCCGTGTACGTGCAGGTAGACCTGAAAATGAACAAGACCTATACGAGATGATAAAGACTGTCATCGCTGGTCGTCTTTCGCAAGGCGAGCTAGATCATACCAATTTGACAATTCGAGACCTGGATAATATTGCCCAATCATTTACTGCAACTTTACGAGGAATATACCACCCACGTATTGAATATCCTAAATTGGAGAATAACAGCAAAGCGGCCTCCCCTGTCGCCACCCGCCCGCTTCCTTCAGAAGCCACCGCCAACCCAGAACTGACAGCAGCGCAGCAGCCCGATACATCTGCTTCATCGTAATATCCAGAAATGATATATCTGGAACTTGATCAAGATATCAATGAGCAATATGAGATTTCCCGCGATCTGCAGAATAGTATTGTCGATGCAGCACAAACTGCGTTAGTTTTTGAAAAACATGCTTCGGGAGCAAACTTAACCATCGTTTTGACCGATGATACACACATACAGAAACTTAATTTTGAGTTCCTACAAATTGATGCTCCTACAGATGTGCTTTCGTTTCCTGTTGATGAAAGGGATCCCGAAACAGAAGAGCGCTACTTGGGAGACATTATAATTTCCTATCCCCGTGCGCAATTGCAGGCGGCAACTGGAGGACATTCCCTAAGGGATGAACTGTTTCTTCTCGTTGTGCATGGTGTGCTGCATTTATTGGGTTTTGATCACTCCCAGGAGGCTGATAAAAGGATAATGTGGGAACACCAGTCCGAGATACTAAAAGACCTGGGTTGCACAATCAGTCCCCCATAACAGCATCTTGTCGTATTACTCCCTAAGGAGAATGTGTCTATGAGGCCTTTTCTCATATCGCGCGGGCAGTCTTTCCGCTATGCGTTTTCAGGTTGGTGGTTTGTTATTAGAACACAGCGAAATGCCTGGATCCACGCTGTGGTCAGCGTAACCGTCATCTTCCTCTGCTTATGGCTACAGATAGACCGATTGGATTGGGCAATCATCATTTTGGCAATTGCGATGGTATGGACCGCGGAATTCATTAATACTGCCCTAGAAGCAGTTGTTGATTTAGCCTGTGAGCAGCAGCACACACTGGCACAAGTTGGTAAAGATGTAGGAGCAGCTGCAGTGTTAATCGCAGCTGGCAGCTCGGTCATCATCGGTTTATTAGTCATTGGCCCACCACTCTTGATGCGTATACAATCACTATTCTTACACTAATATATCCAAGCAACTGACAAGATTGCGCGAACCAAATCGATAATCTTACACAAACCAGAGGAGGACAGTATGTCTCAATCATCTTTTAGGTTTGGTACAGTGGGATCCCCAAAATCAACCCCGAAGAAACCCGGCGGCAGCGTCGGTGGAGTAATCTACAGTGCTGAACTCGGTTTATCCGGACTGGAGCTAGGTTGGGTTAGGTCCGTCCGTGTATCAGAAAAAACATGTGTAGCAATCAAAGCTGTTGCAGAAGAAAATGATATCGCTCTAAGTGTTCACGCTCCCTACTTCATCAACCTAAACGCGAATGAGGAGGAATGGCCTAAGTCACGCAAAAGGCTTATGGATGCTGCCCATTATGGATACTTAGCTGGGGTAACTGATATCGTTTTCCATCCAGGTTCCTATTTTGAGCGCTCCCCAGAAGAAGTGCTTCCTGGCGCAATCATAAGATTGCAGGATTGCGTAACAGAGCTACGAACAAATGACAATCCAGTCATACTGCGTCCCGAGACAATGGGGAAATCTGCTATGCTCGGTTCTCTGGAAGACACCATTAAGATGTCTCAGGAAATTGAAGGGGTTGCGCCATGCATCGACTTTGCCCATTTGCATGCCCGACCAGGAGATGGATCTTATAATACTTACGCTGAATGGGCGCAGGCTTTAGAGTTGTATGGAAAGGAATTAGGAGCAAATGCGCTTAAGATGCTACACGGTCACATTTCTGGCATTGAATACTCGGCTAAGGGTGAGCGCGAACACATGACTCTCGAAGATTCGGATCTAGATTTTTCATCAATTTTACAGGCGCTGCTCGATTTTGAGTGCGCTGGACGCATATTGGTGGAAAGTCCCATCCTAGAAGATGATGCTATATTGGTAAGAGATGCTTGGCTCAAACTTTCAGGTAAGGGAGATTAGCAGTATCGCAAATCCAAAAACCCATTGATCTCTACCTCCCGAATAGAAACAGAGCGACAGGAAGTGTGTCGCTCTGTTTGTTGCTACCGGACAATCAGTTGCTTAGCGTACCTGTCTGAAATTGATAAATATCAAGTTGCGATCACAGTCATCAAATGTATCGAAGTAAACCTTGTCAGACATTGGCAGACCGGCAACATCAAATAGCTGCAGCCACAATGCATCTCGGGATGCAACCGGTTCATCCGTTAAAAAGAATTCATATCCAGCCTGTCCGTATTGGGGAGCAACCCCACTTAAACTGGTCTGATCCCTAAATTCACCTGCCAAGACACCGCTAAGTTTGATCACAACCCCATTCAGTGGGGCGCCGCTCATATCCAATACTTGGCCGGCAACACTCATCCAATTACAGCCAGATTCTGGATGGAAGGTCTCGCTGGAGATTGCGACTGGGCTTCCCTGATCAACGACAAATGGTTTGCTCCCTTCGATCTCAGTTGATTCGGCGGTCGGCGATGATGTAAACATGGGGAAAGCAGTTACAGTTGCCTCAGGAGTTGCCGAAGGCTTCGGAGTGAAGGTAGCTGAAGGCTGTACAGTAGGCTGCGGGGTCCACGTTGCTGGCAGTACCAGCTGAGGTGTCGGTGTCGCTGTCGGAAATTCCAGCTCGGCTGGTAGGGTAGCGGGAGGAAAAGGATTGAAACTTGATTGTGGATTTACAAATATAACCAGGAAAAACCCACCAATGCACATTGTTGCTATCAGCACCGCAACAGTAAGCACATTAAGGGTCATCACCCAAATACTACCGCGCACATTGGCGGGTTCCTTATAATCGAAATCGTCCATTTGTTACTCTCATTCTAACAATTATTGTTGAGATATTATCACTATCTCGCTACCAACCTTCTGCTCATCCAGCCATGATTGGATTGCCTGTCCATGCAGTACAATCCGGGCATTTGGTTCAAGCTCCCTGGCGGATTCCCGCTCAATAATAAGGAAGATATGATAACCCTTATCGGTGGCAATCACATCACTCACTTCACCTGGCTGTAATCCAAAGGCAACCTCTTCCAACTTTGCATCAGTCAGATATCCCCTTGGAAACCACCCCAGATCCCCAGCGCCAAGCGGGTCATATTCGGATGCAAGAGTCAGAAAATCAGCACCATTGCGAATTTGTGCAAGAACATCACTCGCCTCATCGGCATTATATAGCAAAATCTGTCGAGCATGCACTTGTTCAACTTTGTTTGGAAAGCTTGCCAGGATCTGATCCCTCATCCAGGACGCAGCAATGGAACGCCGTAGGTCCACTCGAAAACTCTGCTCATCATAACCATATTTCGTCATCCACTCCTGAAGTTGCTGTTCTCCGACATCCGCAATCAAGCTGTTTATTCGCTGCTCCAACTGCGGGTCCTCCACGATGTACCCATTTTCACCAGCCGCTTGTGCCAGCAGCATTTGGTTAACCAAATCAGTCATGACAATCTTACCCACTTCTGCTGTTGCCAGTTGTGTGCCAGTGGCTTGGTAATAGCGATCTACTTCAGCCAAATATTGCTGTAAAGGAATCCCTTCACCATTAACTATAGCTGCCAGCGGTGGTTGCGTACTCGTTGGTATACTCACCTCTGGGGACGTGGGTAATTTTACCGGGGTGAATTCTTGAGCTTGGGTTGTTGGTGATGGAGTTTGACTCCCGCACGCGTACGTACCCAAAGTGATAATCCCGAAAAGCACTGAGCACAGAAACTGCCTCCAAAAAGCCGAAAACCCTATCATCTGGCAAATTATACCCGTATAACCAGAAGATAGCTGAGTACGGAGTTGACTCTACGCTTTGGATCACCTCATCACGGTAGGCTATAATATTGTCGGTAGATCGAAGACCATCTGTAGAACAAAGCCATGGACCAACGAAGATTTCGACAAGTTTTACTAACCTTAATCAAATGGTTGTCGCACACTACCGTGTTTGGCCAGGAATACATTCCGCCCACCGGCTCATGCATTGTTGCCGCCAATCATATGAGCCGTTTCGATGTGCCAGTATCCTTTGCGATGATTGGTCGAGACGATGTCACTGGCTTAGCAGCAGATAAATACAGAAGATACCCATTCTTCAGTTGGTTCATCAACGCTGGTGGGGGGATCTGGATTGACCGGGAATCAGCTGATCTAAATGCTTTGAGAAAAGCAATAAAACACTTAACGAATGGGGGAGTACTTGGTATTGCACCAGAAGGCACGCGTAGTAAAGGGGGCGCATTACTTCCCGCAAAAAGCGGCATTGCCTATCTGGCTGAAAAATCAAAATCTCCGATCGTTCCAATGGCAATCTCCGGTACCGAAATTGCCATGCGAGAACTCCTGAATTTTCGCCGCCCGCATGTGACCATTCGGATCGGCAAACCCTTCCAATTACCGCCCCTTGATCGAAAAGACCGAGCAGCCAGTCTCCAGAGCAACAGTGACGAAATCATGTGCCGGATCGCGTTGCTTTTACCCAAAAAATATCATGGAGCCTATGCTGATCATCCCCGATTGGTTGAGCTGCAAGCCGCAAATACCAATAACATGACATAAGCATATACAATAGCGCGGACTGGGCATAAATCTAAATTCACTAGAAATTGACCTTCCTTGACAGATTTTCTAATTTGCGGATAATAGTGGCAACTTAAGAAAACAAAGCCAAGACCGAGGAAAGTAATCCAGTATTGGGTTGGAACCTTCCGATCCATGACAAACCGACAGGGAGGTACGGGCTACGACTGAAACCCCTACCCGGTGGAAACTGGCTGAAGTTCCCTCGCGAGCTGCCCTTGGGAACATGCCTAGAGAGAAATCCACCTGGCAGTAGTAGTAAGGGACGCGACCCCAGCGTTAGCAGGGGAACCAATCGCCCACTAATATCATTTTTTAGTGGCGCCGTTGGTGATCAAGTGGACTGCAGCACAGCAGCCAAAATGGGTGGTACCACGGGCAATTTATCCCGTCCCTGTTTAGGGACGGGTTTTGTTTCCCGGCAAATCGCGACTTATCACTCGAGGCCACACAGAATCATCATGGCTGGCTTGTTTCTCTACATGCAAGTGGAGGTATGCATGCAATCAAAACTGGAACAAATCAAAGCATCAGCATTGACAGATTTAGATTCGGTTCAAGAAAAAGAGGCTCTTGAACAGTGGCGCGTGACGAACTTGGGACGCAGTTCTGCCCTAATGGATGTCTTTAATGCTCTGGGAGAATTACCAAAAGATGAGCGTCCCATCGTTGGAAAACGAGCCAATGAAGTAAAGCGCACCATTGAAGATGCTTATGAATCAAAATCAGTTGAAATTAAAAACGCGGCACTAGCCCAGTCTCTGCAAACTGAAAGATTAGATGTGACGCTTCCTGGTCGACCAATAGCGAAAGGGAGGCTGCATCCGGCAACACAAACGCTACGAGAAATTTACCGGATATTTGGTGAGATGGGATTCCAAATCTACAGGTCAAGAGAGGTAGAAACTGACGAATTCAATTTTCAACTACTTAATTTCCCGCCACACCATCCAGCACGCGAGATGCAAGATTCGTATTATATCGAGAGCACTGTTGACCGTGGCGAAGACCCATTACTGCTACGAACTCACACATCACCTGGACAAGTGCGCGCAATGCGTGAATATACTGCCCAATCTCCCAATAATCCACCGCCCATACGGATCATCTTGCCTGGTATGTGTTATCGCTATGAGCAAATCAGTGCCCGCTACGAGATCCAGTTTACCCAAGTAGAAGGTTTAGCGGTCGGAAAACAAATCACTTTTGGCGACCTTAAGGGCACAATTAGCGATTTCGCTCGCCGTTTACTTGGGCAGCAAGTACGTACCCGCTTCCGCGCTGCCCACTTCCCATTTACTGAGCCAAGTGCAGAAGTTGACTTTGAATGCTTTCTGTGCAATGGTGAAGGCTGTTCGGTATGCAAGCAAACCGGTTGGTTAGAAATAATGGGCTGCGGCATGGTTCACCCAGTTGTCCTGCAAAATGGAGGCTATGATCCAGCCGTTTATTCCGGTTTCGCGTTTGGAATGGGTCCTGAACGCATAACGATGCTCCGCTACCGCATTGAGGATATTCGGTACTTTTGGGCAAATGACCTGCGGTTTCTGGAACAGTTTTAGGAGGCTAGCCGATGAGAGTACCTCTTTCTTGGTTGAAGGAATATGTTGATATTGACCTGCCATGTGAGGAGTTAGCCCATAAACTCACGATGGCAGGATTAGAAGTGGAAGAGATTCACTATGTGGGTGTTCCACTGCCAGGAACCGACCCTGATGGCTCAATAAATAAATCGTTCCGACCAGAGACAAAAATAACTGGGCTTGCATGGGATCCAGAAAAAATCGTGGTCGGTGCAATTAAAGAAGTTAAGCCCCATCCAAATGCTGACCGTTTGGTGCTGTGCCAATTGGATGATGGTGATCGCGAACACACCGTGCTCACCGGCGCGCCCAACCTGTTTCCGTATAAAGGATTGGGGCTTCTCAACCGACCTATCAAAGTAGCTTATGCCCAAGAGGGTGCTCAGCTTTATGATGGGCACAAGGCTGAACCTGTACTGATGAAACTTAAACGGTCCACGATCCGCGGTGTTGAATCGTATTCAATGGCATGCTCTGAAAAAGAGCTGGGTATCTCTGATGAACATGAAGGGATCATTTTTCTAGATGATGATGCCCCGGTTGGTTTGCCGCTGGTCGATTATATGGGTGATGTGGTATTCGACATCGTCATCACTCCCAATATCGCCCGCGATGCGAATGTGCTTGGTGTAGCACGTGAAGTAGCCGCAATCACAAACACGGAACTCAAGGTTCCAGATTATGAGTTTCTTGCTTCTGGGACGCCGATCACCGGCTTGGTATCGATCGAAATCACGGATGCCGAACTAAATCCGCGGTTTGTTGTTGGATTGATTAGAGATATCCAAATCAAACCGAGTCCTTACTGGGTTCAGCGGCGATTGAGATTAAGCGGGGTGCGACCGATCAACAACATCGTTGACGCGACAAACTATGCGATGCTTGATATCGGCGAGCCCTTACATGCCTTTGATTATGATATCCTCGCTGAAAGAGCCATGGGGCAATCACCTAAAATCATCACACGCCGGGCAAAATCCGGCGAAAAGCTCACAACCCTCGACGATATCGAGCGGACACTTGATGACTTCACCATTTTAGTTTGCGATCAGAAAGGTCCCCTCGCTTTGGCAGGCGTAATGGGTGGTGCCGAATCGGAAGTGCGTGAGAACACCACTAACATCCTGCTGGAGGGGGCCTCTTGGAACATGATCAACACCCGGCGCACTGTACTCGCTCAGAATCTGCCATCAGAAGCTGCGTACCGATTCTCGCGTGGTGTTCATCCCGCAATGGCTGAGCGCGGGGTAAGGCGCGGGTTGGAACTTATGCGGCAATGGTCAGGTGGAACAATCGCAAAAGGGCTTGTGGATAACTATCCACACCCCCCAGAAAATCCAACCGTGGACATTACATCAAATGACGTACAACGCTGGTTAGGAATCCAACTACCACCCGACGAAATTGCTTCACTGCTTAAACGGCTTGAATTCGATGCTTGCATCGATGGTGAAACTGTCCACGCGACTGCCCCTGACCATCGTCTAGATATCGGTAAAGGGATTATTGGTGTTTCCGATCTCCTAGAGGAAATTGCCCGGGTATACGGTTATAACAACATCCCTGAGTCGCGCCTGCGGGACGAATTGCCCCCGCAGCATGGCAATGTGCAAATGGAAAGGGAAGAGCGCGTCCGGGACGTCCTGGTTGAGTTGGGACTACAAGAAGTGATCACCTACAGGATGACATCAGCTTTGCGAGAATCACGACGGTTAGCACCGAATACACCGCCCAATGACAACCCTTATGTAAAAATTACCAACCCAATCGTCAGCGACCGGGATGTATTACGGCAGAGCCTACTTGCGAGCATCCTCGAAGTTGTCGAGCAGAACGCACGGCTACGAAACCGTATGGCTTTGTTTGAAATTAGTCCAATTTTCCTCGGCTCTGAAGGCGGTGATTTACCGGACGAACTGCTAAGGTTAGCTATCGTATTAATCGGTCCGCGTTCAACAAGCGGCTGGCAGCCGGCGGATAGCAACCCGATGGATTTCTTCGACATAAAAGGTATTACTGACATGCTGCTGCATAGTGTCCATATCGATGAGATCCGCTATGAACCCATCGAACACCCGACATTCCACCCGGGTAAATGCGCCCGAGTCTTAATCCGCATGGATAACAACTCTACAGAACGCCAGATTGGTGTGCTGGGGGAACTGCATCCCCAAGTTCGAGGAGCATATGATCTGCCAACAAGCACTTCACAATATCCAATACTTGCTGGTGACTTTGATCTGATGGCGATTTTAGAGACTATCCCAGCCCGCTTCGAGATGCAGCCTGTGCCCCCATACCCACCTGTGCTTGAAGACTTAGCAATCGTGGTGGATGAAAACATACCTGCGGAACAGGTCGCTAACCTGATGCAACAAACTGGCGGAAACCGAGTCGTGGATATTCGTCTTTTTGATGTCTACCGCAGCAAACAGATCGGCTCAAGTAAGAAAAGCCTAGCGTACAGCCTAACCTACCAAGCTCCAGATCGCACCCTGACAGACAAAGAGGTAGCTAAGATACGAAATAAAATCACCCGGCGTCTTGAAAGAGAACTTGGCGCCTATATTCGCAGCGCATAAAGCTGAAGGTAAACCGGTCAACCGTGGCCAGTTTGCCGATACTTTTTTAGATTAGATAAGAAGCGTTCATGCTGTTGTGGCCCCTTACCGGCAGTTTTCCACTACCTCAGCCGCCAGGTCATAACGACCAAACTGCGGCATGAGGTATATACCACTGGCAAACGGTTTTATCTGTTCAATCAACTCTAAAGCAATCTGAACCCCGGTTTGGGGAGCGTGCGCAAGAGCGGATGCCATGCGCGCATGGATCTCAGCAGGTATGTGTATACCAGGCACTTCGTTATGCAAGAACGCTGCGTGTCTGGCGCTGAATAATGGCAGGACTCCTACTAATACAGGAACGTCCAGTGAGCCATGCTGTTCACCATACTGCTGTAAGAATTTTATGGCCAAATTAGGGTCATAGATAGGTTGTGTTAGCACGAAATCTGCCCCGGCC
>JBFENN010000094.1:0-12319 GCA_041551115.1 Anaerolineales bacterium | reverse complement strand
GCATGTTTGGTAAACCAGTGGGCAGCTGGAAGGGATTGAGACGGCCATAGCCAGCTTTTTTGATGATGTCGTATGATTTGGTTATATTCTCAATACCTGCGATTCCGGTTCCCAGCATTACACCGGATCTCTCCGGGTTTGGCACCTCTGTACCCAGGTCCGCGTCCTGTAAAGCCATTTTGGCTGCCGCAATTGCCAAATGAGTCGATCGTGGACTTCTTCGAATCTCTGTCCGCTCCATATACTCGTTTGGATCAAAATCTGGAATTTCACCAGCAATCTGGCAGGGCAAATCACTAGCGTCAAAATGTGTGATTTTATCAATTCCAGAACGCCCTGCACATAGCCCATCCCAAAAAGATTTCAAGGATGCTCCTAATGGGCTGACAACTCCTATGCCTGTCACGACCACTCGAGTTTGATTCATTTAATTCCTTCTCCGCTTCTACCATATACACCATATCTACAGCTTTCGAATAGCGCCATTATACTGTACTCATTTAAACGCCAACTTACGCACGTTTTGTGATGGGTAGCGGCTAATAAAGGAAAATAAATCTCCAAATTGAAGTGATAGAATAACCGCAGCTTACACTATGGAGGCATAGATGAAAACAATTGTCATCACCGGAAGTACCCGAGGAATAGGCTACGGTCTCGCAGGTGCCTTTCTTGAGCGGGGCTGCCAGGTCGTTGTGAGTGGACGCACATCCAAATCGGTAGCTCACGCCATGGACAAGATACAAGATACCCACAATTCAGATCAGGTATTTGGGTTGGCTTGTGACGTCACCGATCCCCAGCAGGTGCAATCACTGTGGGACCAGACATGTGGTAAATTCGATAAAATCGATATCTGGATCAATAACGCTGGCTTTATTAGTTCGGTGAATAAGATTGCGGGAACCGAACCGGCTGAAATCAAGGCCATGGTCGAAACAAACCTGCTCGGAACAATATACGGAGCGCGCGTAGCGTTGATTCAGATGCAAAAACAAGGCTACGGCGCCATTTACAATATGGAAGGGATGGGCAGTGATGGACGCAGGCAAGCTGGGATGACTTACTATGGGGTAACAAAACGTGGATTGAGTTATTTCACTGATTGCTTGGCAGATGAAGTAAAAGGTACCCAAATCATCGTTGCTGGTCTGCGCCCGGGGATGGTAATGACAGACCTTATTTACGACCAATACCGTGATAATCCCGATGAATTAGAAAAGGTGAAAAAAATATTCAACATTATAGCTGACAGTGTAGAGAACGTTTCCTCATGGTTAGCCGATAGGATATTATCAAATCAGAAGTCGGGGACCCGCATCCAGTATCTCACGCCCAGCAAGATGCTGTGGCGGTTTATGAGTGCACCATTCAGTAAACGAGATGTATTTCAAGTTCACTCGTAGCGAAAAGGGTACTGCGCTGAGAACTTAAGACTGCCAAGCGCCACCTACAAAACCTACACGATAGACATAGAATAAATTCATGTTTTCAATCAGGCAATATTTTGCAGATAAGTTTCGGGAGGGTCATTCTACCTATTTACTTCATGTACCTGACAACCCTCCCAGAATAAGCAAGGAAGTGTGTTCTGAGGTACAATAACTCAGCTTGGATAGCTATCTGAACATGCAAGCATTTTGGCATTATCCAAACTAAACCATGCCCCCCACTCAACCTCGATTATTCATATATTTTCTGCTGACGGGATTAATTGCATTATTACTTCTGATTTTCAAATATCCCACGACGACAAACGCTCAGCAAACCAATCCGCGGGTTCTCATCCCCTCCGGTGATAGCGGATCCGCCTCCTATCAGGGGCTTATTGACTCCGCACGGGGAAATCTGATTCAAGGTTATCTCCGAATATTGCTGCTCCCGATCGGAGAAGCGAGCGACCCCAACGACATTGACCTGCTTGAAAGAACAGAAATTGTTCAGCGGTTGGAGAGACAACGTCTTCAGATTGAAGATTTGTGTGTAAAATCCATGCCTGCCGGCATACCTTGCGAAATTGAATTGGCACCAATCATCACCCGCGAGGATGCGACTTCGTCCATTGTCGACCACGTATTTGAACAGCCTTACTCGGCCATATTTATCACCGGTGATGACACACGTTCAACGCTAAATGTGATGAACGGTACAAGACTTGAGCTAAGTATATTAGAGGCTTATCAAAACGGTGAAATTGTTGCCGCTGAAAGTGGCTCTGCAAATATTCTCTCACTTGCAGCATTGATCGGTTATAACGATGGCTTTGGACCGAGTGACGGACTAAATTTCGGGGCAGTTGAAGTTTGGCACAGCGCAGAACAACATGGACTGACAATTGGCAACAAAGAAGCACTTATCGACAATGCAGTACTTGAGGAAAATCACTTCGCTAGGCTTCTAAACGCAGTGCTTACTCCCGATACCCCCAATATCGGCATTGGCGTAGAAAATAATTCAGGTGTGAATATCATCTCGGACTCGATTTTAACTTTGCCCTTCGGTGCAGGTCCAGTCACCATCATTGACGCTGAAACATATCAAGCAACGGAAAATATTGCTTATGAAGACTGTGCAGGTTCCCCTTCATGCTTTCCACATTTTAGTGCCCGCAATATCTTGCTGCATCAGCTAGCGCCCGGTCTCTCAAGCTATGATCTTGAAGCTCGCTCCCACCTGATAGCAAATCCAGAACCATTCATCCAAAGAACTTTTTCCTCCCTATCGATACCTGATGGCTACGGCAATGTATATATTTCGGGTGCCGTTGAGATACAGCCTGCTACCGATCCTGTTGCATCTGAGCTCAATGCGTCCATAACTAACGTCGATGGTGACATAGTAGTCTTTGTAGTTGACAACCAAGATGTTATCAATACAACAAGGATCGAACGATTATACAGCTACTATTTCCAGCGGCCAGTTCGGATAATCGTATTCCCTACTGCCGAGACAGGTATCGATTTATCAGAAAATGAAAAAATTGCTGCGCTCGTAATGCTTGCGAGACCTGACAGCACAATCCCTGCACCAGTTCTTGATGAAATTAATCTTTCCTGGCAGCAAGGTACGCCACTGCTCCTTACTTCAACTGCAGCCCAGCTGCTTGGCAGATATTATGCTCCACTTCGTCGCAATATGCCAATTGCTGCGACCCTAAACATTGATCGTTTGCCCACGAAAACTGGCGCAGGAATGTTTGATTTCTGCCTGACGAGTTCACTGCTTATTGGCAATCGCTGGCAGAGCGTGCTTAGTACTGCTTTTCAACACCCGGATTTCCTTTCCATTGGTTTGACTACTGACTCTGGGTTAATCATCTCTCCAGATGGTGCGGTGGCCGCAGGCAGTGGTCCATTGGTCACACTGGATTTACGTAGATCGATAACAGAAAGCACAGCTGATGGAAACGGTGTAATTGCCAACGGTTTAATGGATATTTTCATACCGGGTGAGAGAGTCGTACCAGTAATCGCGAACGCTCGGTCCATCAAGACACCACCGCCTACACCAGAGATCAGGACACCTACTGCAACCCAATATCCAACCCTAACTCCAACACCAACGGCAACCGCGACCCAAACTCCGACCTTCACACCAGTACCGACCCGGACCCGCAAACCGAGCGCTACTCCTCTAACGGTACCCCCTCCGGCAAATCCCAATACGATCAATTGGATGGTGGCGATCGGGGTGCTTATCATCGTGATTATTCTATTTGGGTTATTGTGGAACAGGCGTTTCCTCTAATGCCATTCATTTTGATCGAAATTGGTGCACCGACAACTCAAGACACCGAAGTTTACGTAGTTACTCGATTGAGGTGTATGAGTTTATTGCTTCTAAGAATTATTTCACGTACAATAAAATCATATCGTTCACTCATCAACTAATTGGAGGTCCACGGAATGACTGATCGAAAGAAAGTTACACTGATAACACTTTTCAAAAAGAAGACCGATCGACAACCGATAACTTGGCTGACATGCTACGATTATCCAACAGCTTACTTTCAAGAGGAGGCTGGGATTGACATGATCCTCGTTGGGGATAGCTTGGGGATGACCATGCTCGGGTATGACACGACCCTCCCGGTTACGATGGCTGATATGATCCGCCATACGCAAGCTGTTCGACGAGGTGCCCCCAGCGTCTTTTTAGTTGGGGATATGCCTTATATGAGCTATCAACCAAGTGTAGAAACTGCAATCAGGAACGCTGGCCGTTTCATGGCGGAAGCGTCTTGCGATGCCATCAAACTTGAAGGGGGTGTAGAAATGGCCGATCGAATACGCGGCATCGTAAATGCGGGCATACCAGCAATCGGTCACCTGGGTTTGACACCCCAGAGTGTAAGCGCACTGGGTGGGTATCGCGTCCAGGGACGCGGTGCGCATCAGGCAAAAAAGATCATCGCTGATGCAGTTGCATTGCGGGATGCAGGGGCGTTTGCCATTTTATTAGAGATGGTTCCTGATCGAGTCACCAAGATTATCACTGAGCAGGTCGACGACTGTATCATTATGAGCCTCGGCTCTGGACCCGATGCTGACGGTCAACTGCTTATTTACCACGACATGTTTGGTCTCTATCCAAAATTTAAACCACGCATGGCAAAGGTTTTCGGCTCAGCCGGCCAGGTCATCCTGGATGGACTGAAACAATACGCCCAGGAGGTAAGTGATAAGTCATTCCCACAGCCGGAGAATTGGTTCACCATTAAAGATGATGAGTATCAAGAGCTGCTTGATATCTTAGACCAGTAAACAAGTAAAACCGATGCAGATTTCCCGACATCGGTTTTTTTGCAAATATTTCATGGAGCATAAAAATGACTTCTGATCTACACCAACGTTTGAAGATACCTTACGACCGTTTAGATGACATTAACGGGATCTTACTAGATCAAGATATGCGCGTGGTCAATGATTTCTTCGATGTCGTAGCCCGTTATGGGACACCGGAAGAAATAAATCGCCAAGCCCAAGCAGCCCGCAGCCTGCCCACGCTACTAAGCAAGATCGAAGCAGAGACTCCCGAGTACTACCAAGACTTGCAGTGGCTCATCACCCAACGCGATGCCAAGGTCTTCATTACCGAGGCAGAATACCGCAAAAAAATACTCGGAACAAAATATAATCATACAGATTTCAGCGATGAATTTGCCGTAACACTTGAAATTAGTGCTGCTCAATACTTTCCTTGGATAAGAACAATTGCTGAACGTGCGATCGAACGACGGGAGCTGATGCCCGGCCGCTTCATCCGGGTCCGCAAAATGAAGGAACAAGAGGCTGACGGTGATCTGAGAGCTTTTGCAGCCGCGATGCAAATCATTGGGGCCAGTTATGTGGAGACACTCGATACCAAAGGAACGGATGGTTCGAATGTCCACCTTGGAGGTCCAGACACAATTACAGGCTATTTTGGTGGGGTCGGTCAACCCAACCAATACGCGTTGAAATGGCTGGATGAGTGCCTTTACTATTACACTACCTACGGTGTGCAACAGGTACTTAATATCAACCCGGGTACAGTTCTGCTGGGATATTTCCTCTACCGGATTGGCGTTGATATCCAGTTTAAGATTTCCGTATTCATGGGGAATGACAATCCGTATGCCGGTTTTTGGACTCTTCTGGGCGCCAAACTGTTCGCTCGCGACGATGGAAGCTCACCGCTAATTGGTTTCAACTGGTCGAATTCTGTAGACAATGAAACTATGGAAATCACTGCCCAATTCCGTAGACCGCTGGGATTTGAGGATGTTGTGCGGTTTGAACACCACATCACTGAAACATGGAAAAGCATTGTTCGCCAACCTTACAACCGCCGTGCTGAATTAGTATCAATTGCTGGGAACGTCGCTAATATCTCGGCAAAACACGAAGGAGGTGATCCGGATATAGACAGCCTACGCAGCCACCCCTCTGATATCCTGGACTATTTCCGGGACAAGGATGAGATTATCGAAGCCGGTGACTGGGATCATTTATGCCTTAATTTCACTGATAAATTTGATGCGACCAATCGTACCGCCCAGGCATTGACCGAAAACGGTCTATCGTTTCTAGCCGCAAAAAAATTACACCATCTATAGATGCTCAAGCAGAGGCTTTACACACTATCTACATTTCCCACCCGTTCATTGCAGCCTAACTAAGGACGAATGCCATGATACCACGTGCGATGGATGCTTTTCTAAAAGCCCGGTTGCCGGAACGAACTCTTCAAAACCGGCTGATATGCGAGGAAGATCGCTGTTATCTCGAATTTGGCCCACTGGATGTCGATCGCTTATCTAGGTTAGACATCGCGGTCGACAATCTTGGTCCAAGACTCGTAGTCTGCATGTGGGACGAGAATTCTCCCTTAGAAATTGGTGGTTTCTTAGTTGTTGATAATCTCGCCATGGGTAAACCTTCAATGGGCGGAATACGCATGCTGCCAGATATCACCCCGGCAGCAATCCACAACCTTGCGCGCGGGATGACCCTAAAGAACGCCGCTGCCAACTTACCCTATGGTGGTGGTAAATCTGGAATTGTTGCCGACCCAGCGGTGCCAGCTGAGCAGCATCGTGAGATCGTCGTCGGTTTCGCAAAATTAATATACCGTTACAAGGATATATATCTACCAGGTCCTGATGTCGGCACAAACGACGCCGACATGAAAACGATCGCCATTCAAAATGGTATCGACCATGCACTTTCTAAACCAGTTGATATGGGTGGCAACCGGATTGACCAGCTTGGCGCTGCCGCAGGGGGCTGCGTCATCGCGTTACAAGCACTTCTGGATGAAATGCCGCGCATGAACAACTTGCCACAGTTCTTATCATGCGATATCCCGACTCCGCAAGATGTATCGATCTTAATCCAAGGATTTGGCGCCGTAGGAGCCCATGCTGCTCGCTTGCTGATGGAACGGCTCCCAGGCTGCATAGTAACAGGCATTAGCGATGGCTCAGGCTATCTTTTCTACCCAGAAGGTCTACCCGTTCAAGAACTTTTCGACATATGGGTATCGCAAGGTTTAGTTACGCGCCCATATGCACAAAAGAGTATCCTATCCCAAGAGGTCCTTTCCCCGTCAATAAAGTATTCAACAGATCCTAATGACCTGCTGCGAGAGTCAGGATTTTGCCTCATGCCTGCTGCCCCAATCGCTAATTACCTCGATACCGATCCATCCACAAATCCTACGATGACCGTTGAAAAAATGGGCAAATGGTCTGTCATCATAGAAGGTGCCAATACATATTCACCCGACCCCGTGCGTAAAGCCGCCCGTGCCCGTATGGAGCGGGCTGTCTATCGTGAGAACGGGGTTTTAATTGCAACAGATTATCTAGTTAACTCCGGAGGTGTGATTTTTGCTGCCCAAGAACACCTGATCAAGACGCCGTCCAATCTACGGATTCCCGACCATCTGCTTGGTGACCGGGAAGCCGTGAACCGCTGGTTGGGTGAACATGCTTCTGGTTTCGAGCAGTTAGCTGCTCAACGCCGAGATGCAGCAGAAAATTACCGCGATGAAGTAATCCACCGCAACATGCGCGAACTGGTTGACTTGCTGATAACAGATGCTGATATGCTGCCATATGAGGCAGCTGAGAGGATCAGCATTCAGCGGATAGCATCTAGCGAAGCGGATCGAACAGCCCGTGACCTCATGGTTCCGATCCCCACAATAAACGTCACAAATACCGCGCAGGATGCTGCCAAAATGCTAATTGATACCGGCAGCCCAATCCTTGCTGTCACAGCGAAATCCGGTGAACTGGTTGGTGTCGTTACGAGCTGGGATATCACTCGTGCAACTGCACTCGGCTCCCCAGATAACACACCTTTAGAAAAGGTAATGACCCAGGAAGTCATCGGCGCGGCACCTCATGACAGTATTTTGGATATGCTACGCAAATTAGAGCACCACGAAATATCGGCAATGCCCGTGGTAGCTGATGACTCCGTTGTTGGTGTCGTGAGTGCTGATTTGCTTGCTACTCGATCCTTAATGCGCCTTGTCCAATCGCAGCTGCCTTCATAAATAGATAAGGGAATGCGGCAAAAATAACCGCATTCCCGATACTCCACGCTCAAAGTGGGCAGACATCCAGTTCCAGCTAAATGATATCTTCCAGCATATTTTCAATCGCTTGGTAAACCGGTGATTCGTTCCCTAACTCGACCAGCGGTTTGCCGCTGGCGTCGAATTCAGTTAATTCCACATCAGCCGGTATAAAACCCAGGAGAGGTACATCCATGGTGGCAATCTTCTCTTGCAAGCTGTCCGGGATAGTGCCATTTACACGATTAAGTATCAGATAGGAATTGTCAATATTGATATCTAACTCTTTTCTGAATTCTGCAATCCGCTCAGCAGCGACAATACCTCGCTGTGATGGATCACTCACGATCAATAAATGGTCTACATCACGTGTCGTCCGGCGGCTTAAATGCTCCATCCCGGCCTCATTATCAATAATAATATAGGCGTAATTCTTGCCTATACTGTCCACGACCTCGCGTAAATTATGGTTGACAGCACAGTAGCAACCTTGCCCTTCCGGTTGCCCCATAGCAATGAGATCAAAATCATCACCTTCAGATAGTGAGGCACGCACTTGATAGTCTAAGTATTCTCGTTTACTGATCCCACCAGGCAGGCTGCCCATCGAGGCGCCTCCGGCAGTTATTGATTCCTTCACCTGAGCTAACATATCTTCACGGATGTCTCCGATCGTCCAATCCATCTCCAACCCTAATACCATGTTCAGATTTGCGCTCGGATCAGCATCGATTGCTAATACCGCACCTTTACGTTTTTCAACTAGGTACTTAATCACCATTCCCGCGATCGTCGTTTTACCAACCCCACCCTTGCCCGCCAATGCAATTGTCGTTGTCATTATCCTATACCTACCTTAAGTAACAATCTTCTGATTAAGATTGTGAACTATCTCTTCAGCTGCATGTTTCAACTCTGGGGCATGGTCATATACTGGGATGCCCAACCGATCAGCGTCTTGGACCTTCATGTCTGCTGGGAGCGTTCCAATCAGCTCAATCTCAGGCGATTCCTGGGTTAGGAAATCGACTTCTTCGACATTACGGACCTTATTGCCCACCAACCACATCTGTGACAACCCAATATCCTTTGCCAATTTTCTTATCTGTGCCGCAGTGCCCAGCGATCGTTTTGTTGGCTCGACGACAACCAGCATAGCATCGACGAAATCAACTGTCGCACGTCCCAAATGTTCTACACCAGCATACATATCCAAAATTAAAACGTCATCTTTGCGGAAGAGTAAATGTGTAAAGAGTGTTTTCAGTAAAGCACTCTCCGGACAGATACAGCCAGAACCACCCAGATCAACAGCACCCATTTCCAGCAACCTCACATTGTTGTGTGTAACGCTGAACCGCTCAGGTATATCGTCAACCCGCGGGTTGATTGTAAAGAAACCACCGGTTGTTCCGGGTTTCGCACCCGTACGCTCATAAATGAGTTCATCCATCTCAGAAATAGGATGCAAGTTCTCTTGCAGTTCAGCAGGGAAGCCGAGCGCGCCTGCAAGACAAGGTGAAGGATCTGCATCAACTGCGAGGACTTGCCTGCCGGCATCTGCATAAACTTGTGAAATTAATGCGGCGAGAGTAGTTTTCCCAACGCCACCTTTTCCAGTAATTGCTAGCTTCATTGGCTTCAATCTTTTCGATTATCCTTTCTTATGAATTAATCTCGGCCCATCAGGCCGATCCTCGATTTCATATCCCAGATTATTTAAATGTGCCCGAAGTTCATCAGCCAGAGCCCAATTCTTACTTGCCCTTGCTGCTTGACGCTTATCAATCAGGATCTGGATCTCAGCTGGAATATCAGCAGATGTTGGTGCCCACTCCGCGAGCCGCAGTCCGAGTATCCGGTCAAATTCTAACAGCGTTGCTTTTTTTGTCGCATCTGGCAAGTCACAGTGTAGTAAATCCCAAGCGACTGCAATTGCGCGTGGCATATTCAAGTCCTCATTGATCTGGGCGACAAATCTGTCCATGAAATCTTCATCAACATTCCCTGGGGCTCCCCAACTGTAGACCGCCTGGCGCAGTCGTTCTAATGACGTTGTTGCACTGTCTAAACCCTCCCAGGTAAATGTTAGTTTCGAGCGGTAATTTGCATTGAGGCAAAAATACCGGTATGCCAAAGGGTCATACCCCTTTTCAATCAGCGTATCCAGCCTGAGAAACTCTCCCGAAGATTTTGACATCCTTTCTGTATCTAACTGTAAAAAATATCCGTGCATCCAGAAGTTAGCAAGCCGGGTGCCAAAACAAGCCTCGGTCTGCGCGATTTCGTTGGTGTGATGGACATTGATATGGTCCTCGCCCCCGCAATGGATATCGAAAAACTTCCCGAGGTATTTCGCTGACATGGCTGAACATTCTATGTGCCACCCTGGGAACCCAACTCCCCACGGGCTATCCCATTCCATCTGGCGCTGTTTATCTTTTGGACTGAACTTCCATAGAGCAAAATCGGTAATATTCTTCTTTTCCCCCATCTCAATCCGTGAGCCAGCCTGTAATCCATCCACATCTAGTCTCGCCAGTTTGCCATAATCCGACAATTTCGAAGTGTCAAAATAGATCCCATCAGTAGTCTGATAGACATACCCTTGCTTCTCAATGCAGCTTATAAAGTCAATTTGCTCTTGAATATGATCGGTTGCCTTGGTCCAGATGGATGGCTCGATGATATTCAGGCGTTTCAAATCATCAATAAATGCCTTAGTATACTGTTCAGCAATTTCCTGGGCGGTCTTTCCAGTCCGTCGTGAGCCTTTTTCCATCTTATCTTCACCAGTGTCTGAATCTGAAACCAGATGTCCAACATCGGTGATATTCATTACATGTTTCACGCTGTAGCCATTAAACTCTAGCACCCTGCGCAAAAAATCCTCGAATATGTAGGTTCGTAAGTTACCTATATGGGCGAAATCATAGACAGTTGGACCACAGGTATATAGACCTACACTACCGGGGACCAGTGGTTCAAATTCACGTAATCTTCTTTCATAAGTATCGTATAGATTTAAGGACATAACCTTTTCCTGCAGAAGTTTTTATCATTGCGTTTATTACCCAAATCCACCGTATTATACCTGCTCTCATTCCAATCTCAACAACCCACCATCTTACAGTTGATGCACCAGACCCATGTTGAGATCACAACGACAGCTTGATAACCGACCTTATCCAAAGAGTTGCATCCCCCCCTGAAAAGCAATCACTATTATTGCGAGCCCCCGCCATGATTCCCTTCGTAAACAAGATGCTCGTCGGAGAAATGGGCTTCAGACCAGAACAGAATTTTGTCACATTAGAGGCACGCATACCTTGTGGTACTGGCTCGTGCTGGCGATGTAACCTTGGAGATAAACTGGTTTGCGTGGATGACCCCGTCTTCACTTTGGCAGGAGTTGGCACTTTCTTGGAGGATTTCTTATAGGAAACCAATACCAACGAGCCCAAGTATACGGCGCACTTTCAGCATGATGTTTGGCTGCAGATTTGCTGATTTCTCTAGCTTTCTAGAAAAAATAATTCACTAACATCAAACTAAAGCACAACAAGACGATAAATATCAAAATAAAGGCCGCGAGGTGATCATATAATCCCTCACGACGCCTTTCCTGATACTTGATCCACCAGGCAGTGAGAAAACCTCCTGCTAGTCCGCCTAGATGCCCCCAATTGTCAATCCCGCTAACAGTAAACCCAAGGAAGAATGCGATCGCAACCCAAATGAGCATTTGGCGAAACAGAGCAGACCCGAATGTACCCCCACGATGACGCCCGTAAAACAGCAGCGCACCGAATAATCCGAACACCGCGCCCGAAGCGCCAACGAATAAATATGTTCCTGCTAGAGTTGAGACGATTGAACCTGTTATTCCTGCCACGGTGTAGATAATCCAAAAACGAGATCTGCCAAAAAGCTCTTCGACCCAGGCACCCAACTGCCGTAGCCAAATCATGTTGAAGGCGATATGCAGCAAACTGCCATGCAGATAGCTTGCCGTAACCATCGTCCACCACCGTCCAAGGCTGGCTGGCAGCACTCCTCCCGCCCCCAGATCAAACAGCACTTCCGTTGCCGGTGAAAGGATATTGAATAGCCCGCCGGAAAGGCTAAACGAAGAAAAATCTAATCCTAGAGCCAATAGATACAATGCAATGCAAAGGACCAGGATAGGCTGTACGAAGCTAAACTCTTCGGCTAATAACTCGGAGAGCAGCGGTATTTTATAATAGATACT
>JBFENN010000093.1:0-12352 GCA_041551115.1 Anaerolineales bacterium | reverse complement strand
CCTAGTCCATGTGATTGATCACCATCCATTACGTGAAGATATCCCGAGAGATTGGAACATAACGGTGTTTGGAACGGGTGCAAATACTACCCTCTTCATTGAGGTGATACAAGAACGTAATATTTTGCTCAGTCCGATTCAAGCAACCCTGCTGCTGATAGGTATTTATGAAGATACGGGTTCATTGACCTATAGTCGAACTACCGCGCGTGATCTACGAGTTGCTGGCTACCTGCTTGATCAAGGGGCCAGTCTTAGTATTGCCGCAGATTTTCTTAATCATCCCCTGTCCTCAACTCAACAGCAATTATATGATCACTTACAAGATAATTTAATTCATTATCAAATACATGGTCAGACAATCGTTGTTGCCTGCAGCGATGTGCTAATTACGGACGAGGAATTGTCAACGATTGCTCATAAGCTGCGAGATTTACTTGATCCTGATGCCTTATTTCTCTTGGTAGAAACGAGTGGGGGAGTGCAGTTAATCGCCCGCTCAACAAGTGATAATATCAATGTTGCTGAAGTAGCGGGGTATTTTGGGGGAGGTGGACACGAACGCGCAGCGGCCAGTTTAATTAAAGAGAAATCTATTGACGAAGTAAATCACGAGCTTGTGGAACTTCTTCCCACCATGGTTACCCCAGCGGTCACAGTTGGCGAGATCATGTCCCGAGGGCCTCAGGTACTGGAAATAGATACACCCGTTCATGTAGCCGCTGAGCAGATGCGCAGATTTGGTCATGAAGGGTATCCAGTGGTAAGAGAAGGTAAAGTGGTTGGGCTACTTACTCGTCGGGCGGTTGATCGGGCAATGTCACATCGACTGAATTTAAACGCCGGAAGACTGATGGAATCGGGTGTTGTCACTGTCCGCCCCGATGACTCAATCGACGTACTGCAGAGTTTGATGACTGATACAGGTTGGGGGCAAATTCCAGTCGTCGATTCCGACACGGGTAGTATTGAAGGAATTGTGACTAGAACTGATTTGCTTAAAACCCTAACGCCAACAAAAAGAATTCCTTCACGACGCAATATTGCTGAAAAGCTTAGAGCCGCACTTCCACCTATGCGGTTAGCGTTGCTGCTCGCTGTCGCTGAGATCGCTCACGGACAAAGAAAAGCAGTTTTCATCGTGGGGGGTTTTGTTAGAGATTTACTGATCGAGATAACACCAGTTGATTTTGATTTAGTCGTCGAAGGTGATGCGATCGAACTCGCACATTCAGTTGCTGATAAATATGGTGGCCGGGTTACATCACATAGCAGGTTTGGTACTGCTAAATGGTTTATAGCCAATGATACATGCAATAAACTCAAACTAAAATTGCCTGGACTCTATCAGGAAGATGTTGAATTTGATCAAGAGATATCTCTCCCCGAATCGTTAGACTTTGTCACTGCCCGGACCGAATTTTACAGCCACCCAACAGCACTACCGACAATCGAACAAGGGAGCATCAAATTGGATTTGCATCGGCGAGATTTCACAATAAACACTTTGGCGCTGCAGTTAGATGGTCCGCATTATGGTAAGCTGCATGATTATTGGGGTGGCTTATATGATCTAAATAATGGCGTTATTCGTGTTCTGCACTCTTTATCATTTATTGATGACCCCACTAGAATTTTACGAGCTGCCAGATTTGAACAGCGCTTCGGATTTCGAATCGATAGCCGGACATTGGTCTTGCTGAAGGAAGCTTTACCTCTTCTGGATAGGGTGTCTGGAGATCGAATCCGTCATGAGCTCGATAGCATTCTTATCGAAAAGAATGTAGCGAAAGAGTTATTGCGGCTCTTTGAGTTAGGTGTACTAAAACAGATACACCCAGACCTAGTTTGGGATAATTGGTTGTCGGACAGGTTTTCATTTCTTGCAGCAGGAAATTATTCCCAGAAGTGGTTTGACTTACGTCTGAGGAAAGGAGATCTTGAATATACACAAACGCTTTACACAATCTGGTGCATTAGGCTGGAACAATCACAAGTAATAGGTGTCATAAAAAGATTAAAACTGGCTGCAAAATTAAAGCAAAACATATTTTCCGCTTGTCAACTTTGGTCAAGGCTCGATGAGGTTAAGGGCAAAACCCCAAGTGAGATTGTTTCAGTATTTGACTCTGTCCCTCCAATCGCCTTGCAAGCTGCATATTTCTCTACTTCTGATGAGGATATAAAATACATCTTTGAGCAATATATCAATGATTGGGTAAATATCTCGCCCTCATTAACAGGACATGATCTTCAGCAGCTAGGAATTCCTCCGGGTCCGCAGTATAAAACTATTTTACAGAATCTCCGCAATGCCAGATTAGATGGTGTGATAGTAGATGATGAAGATGAGCTCGCATTACTTAATCATTTACTCGCAAAATGAATTCCTGATTATTCGTTTTGGTTTATTATTCGTCTGAAAGACATGGATCAGATTTTCAGTCCCAACGACCCTATTATTCGGCAGGCAGAATATCGCGATCTACCAGCGCTAGAATGGGATGGTGAGCTTATTCATTTCCGGCGTTTGTATCGTGAAATTTACCAAAGTTCAATTAAGGGGAATTCAATACTCTGGCTGGCAGAAACTTCTAGCTCTGGTGTTGTTGGACAAATATTTGCCCAACTGCGAAGTATGCGGATCGATCTGGCAGATGGTGGTATGCGAGCCTATATTTTCGGTTTTCGCGTTAAGAGAAGTCACCAAAACCGTGGCATTGGGTCGAAATTATTAGACACTTGTGAGGCAGCTTTGCTAGAGAAAGGCTACCAGTACGTGAATTTAAGTGTTTCAAAATCAAATATTGATGCACTCAATTTTTATCAACACCGGGATTACGCTGTGATTGGTAAAGATCCGGGTTCTTGGTCGTACTACAACCACAAAAATGATCTTATCCGTGTACATGACCCCGGTTGGCGTTTAGAGAAACAGCTTGTATATTGAAATCTAGTGTGATCTTTTCGGAGAAATCGTAAATTTGTAGTGATTTTGTGCTTGAATCTTGCACGGAGTTCTTTTCCATGATAGAATTTGTATGTTGTTGGTGGTAGGCATTGTTACGGAGACGTCGAAAAGTGGGCAACCCCCACTTTTCTGCTTATTGACGTATAAACAAGTAGAATCATATTAGATTGGCCTTCGCGAGGTGAGAGAAGGGATGAAGAACGAGTTTGAATTAGCATTCAATGAAGTGCTCGAAGAAAAACAGCTTCCATCTGAGGTAATTCTTGAAGCATTGGAAGCTGCAATGGTATCAGCATACCGCCGGACGGTGAACGCTTCAACAGCACAGCATGTTGAAGCTTCAGTGGATTTAGACACCGGTAAGGTTAAAATTTTCGCGGAGAAAGAAATAGTCGATGCGATCCAAGATGATAGAACTGAGGTCTCGATAAGTGATGCTCAGGCTATTGATCCGGAGTCCCAAATCGGGGATATGCTTGTAGTTGAGACGACACCCAGGAATTTTGGTCGCGTTGCTGCACAGACTGCCCGTCAGGTTATTCAACAGCGAATCCGCGAAGCCGAGCGTGATGCTCAATTAGAATATTTTGGCCACCAGATTGGTGAGATTTTGAGTGGTATTGTCCAAGCCACGAACCCGCAGGCGATAACCCTAGGTTTGGATAAGAAGGCTGAAGGGGTGATGCCCCGCAACCAACAAATTCCAGGTGAACGCTTTCGGGTGCATGATCGTGTCAGGGTGCTGTTGTTAGAGGTGAAGCCATCACCACGCGGACCGCAAATTATTCTTACACGCGCCCACAAAAATTTCCTAAGAAGGTTATTGGAGAATGAAGTCCCTGAAATTTATCATGGAATGGTCGAAATCCGATCAATCGCTCGTGAACCAGGTCATCGTTCGAAGGTGGCTGTAGCTGCTTTACAGCCCGGAGTTGACCCTGTCGGGGCATGCGTAGGTATTCGCGGAGTCAGGATCCAAGCCATTGTAAGGGAATTGAACGACGAAAAAATTGATGTCATTGAATGGAATTCTGATCCATCAATATATATCGCAAAAGCACTTAGTCCCGCACGCGTCTCAGGCGTATACCTAAACGAATTTATGAAAGGCACAAAAACAGCCACTGTCGTTGTTCCAGAAGACCAATTAAGCTTGGCAATTGGACGCGATGGACAAAACGCGCGTCTTGCTGCGAAATTAACTGCTTGGCGTATTGACATCAAAAGTCTTCCTGAATCTGTTGCGGACGCCATCTACAAATTGCAGAATAATGCAGACTACGGGAAAATCGCGCAGAACGAGGCTGAAACGATCCCGCTTGTGGAAGCAATCATGGCCAAGAAAGCTGAAGGAAGACCGGTTATGCCGGAAGAGTATAAGACCTTGGCCCAATTTGTTGATCGTGTTGAAAAAGGCTTACTAGTACAGAAACAAAAAGAGAAGCAGCTGGAAGAAGAAAAACTGCAGATAGCACAAGCAAATATCCCAGATGCAGCCTATACTATCACCGTAGAAGAGTTGGAGATGTCACCCCGTATAACAACCATTCTGGGAGGAGCCGGCTACACTACAGTTGGTGATCTAATGCTGCAACTTGAACTCGATCCGGACATTATCCTGGGATTGAATGGGATCGGCCCCAAAGCGATGTCTACAATTGATGAAACCTTAGCCAACGTGGTTCTTGAAGATCTTGTACCTGAAGAAGAAGTTGCGGTCGAGGCAGAAGAATTCATCGCCCCTGATCAGGTTGTTGAGCCGGAAGAACTAGCAGAAGCAGTAAGCGCTGATGCCGATGAAGAAATTGAACGTACGGTCGGTGTGGATGAAGCCAGAGAAGCAGTTGGAGATGTCGCCGCAGATTCTCAAGAGGAAATTGAAGAAGGGGAAGCAGAAACTGTATTAGTAAGCGCAGATGAAATTGAATCTGCTGAGGGTAAACCACGTATAGAATTATCTGAACTAGATGAAGAGGATCAGTCCAAATCGTTAGAAGAGATATTTGCCTTACGGCCAGATGTCCTTGAATATGATGGTGATATCGAAGAAGATGATGATGACGAGTCAGCCAGGGATGAACGGGATAAAAAGAAAAAGAAAAAGAAGAAATATGTTCAAATGGAGTATGACCCTGATAAAGATGTAGTTGTCCTTAAACGCCAACGCAAACGTGGCGGTGACGAATGGGATGATGACTGGAAAATATAGCCAAAGAGGATCCCAAGTATCTTGGCAAAGCGTAGAGGTAGAAGAAAACATATCCCTCAGCGAACGTGTATTGGATGTCGTGAGGTGCATGAAAAAAGATCTTTAATTCGCATAGTTAAAACGACTGAAGGAATCTTGGTTGACGAGACTGGAAAGCTAGCTGGGCGAGGGGCGTATTTACATGATCAGAAATCGTGTTGGGTAATTGGGCTTAAGGGGGCTCTTGCCAAAGCACTGAAAACCGAACTAACTAGCGATGAATATACGTATTTATCAGCACTTGCCGAAAAGATGGACCCTGAACCAGTAGAATAGTTATAATGGGTTGGGGAAGAAGAGCAGTCCAAAGATGAGTGACACTGATTTACGATCTTATCTAGGTCATGAGTGCAAATCAAAGAAGATGGAATTGGGGAACGTTAACTAGAATAGAATCGTCTATCTTCTGATTGCCTTCCACGCTCAATCGAGTTAACTGAACTTAAAGTAGATCATTTGTTTATGGAGGAATTATATGGGCGATAACGGGCATAATCATGAGATAACTCTCCCACCAGCAATTACGATAAGAGAACTAGCCGAGACAATAGAAGCTAGTCCCATCGAAATCATCAAAACGTTGATGGCGAATGGTGTGATGGCAAATATCAACCAGCTAATCGATTTTGATACGGCAGCTGTTGTTGCAGCAGAGATGGGTTTTGAAGCTACACTGGAAACAGCTGACGAAGAAATAGATGAAGATGTTGGCGAGATTCCTTTGTGGCGTCAGATGATCGCGGATGAAGAAGAAGGCTCCTTGGTACAGAGACCACCAGTGGTTACTATCTTAGGTCATGTAGATCATGGAAAAACTACTTTGCTGGATGCCATACGCCATACGAATGTGGTGGACGATGAGGCCGGAGGGATTACCCAACATATTGGGGCATATCAGACAGAGCATAATGGTAAGCTGATAACGTTCCTAGATACACCCGGTCACTCTGCTTTTACCGCAATGCGTGCGAGAGGAGCCCAAGGGGCTGACATCGTTGTGTTGGTCATTGCAGCAGATGATGGTGTTATGCCTCAAACCCGCGAAGCCATTGCTCATGCAAAGGCAGCACAAGTTCCAATTATCGTCGCAATGAATAAAATAGATAAACCGAATGCGGACCCAGATCGTTTGAAACAGCAGCTTGCAGAAGCCGGCCTAGTGCCTGATGACTGGGATGGTGACACAATCGTTGTCCCAATTTCAGCCAAGCAGCAAACGGGGCTTGACGATTTATTAGAAGCAATAGTACTCGTTTCGGATAACCTAGACATTCTCGCGAATCCAGAGGGTAGTATTATCGGTACTGTGATCGAAGCAGAACGGGATCGTGCCAAAGGAGTGTTGGCAACCCTTTTAGTACAAAATGGCACACTGAAAGTTGGTGATGCAGTTATTGTTGGCACAACCCATGGTCGTCTAAGAGCAATGTTCGATTATCGTGGTCAACCAGTTGAAGCGGCTGGCCCATCGACACCTGTTTCTGTCATGGGTTTAGGAGATGTACCCCCGGCGGGTGAGCTGTTTCAAGTTGTAGAATCGGATAAACATGCCCGTGCGATTGCCGCCCGGCGTAAAACCGAACTGCAAGAAGCAAGGACGGCAAAACAGAGCAATGTCACACTTGAGCATATCTTTGATCAATTCCAAGCGGGTGATGTGCGCGAATTGAGGCTTATCATCAAAGCAGATGTGCAAGGCTCCCTTGAACCCATCATATCGTCCCTTGAGGATATGAGTGATACAGATATTTCAATCAATATTCTGCAGGCGGGGACAGGAAATATCAACGAAAGTGATGTCATGCTCGCAGTTGCCTCTAAAGCGATTGTGTTAGGATTTAACGTTCAACCAGATGGGGCAGCAGAACGTTTAGCCGAAACTGAGGCAATCTCTATCCGACTATATGAGATTATCTACCGGCTAACCGAAGATATTGAGAAAGCTCTCAAAGGGATGCTTGAACCTGAAGAAAAAGAAGTAGTTATCGGCAAAGCTGAAGTTCGGGCTGTATTTAGAATCTCTAAGGTTGGAAAAATTGCAGGTTGCATAGTTCGTGAAGGAGAATTACGAAGAAACGCCAGTATCAGGGTACTGCGTCAAGATGAAGTATTAGCTGTCGGTCCTGTGTCATCTTTGAAGCACCTTCAAGAAGATGTGAAAGAAGTGCGCCAGGGATTTGAGTGCGGAGTTGGTGTGAAGGGCTTTGATAGCTTTGAAGATGGTGATACCCTTGAATGTTTTATCATCGAGATGGTCCCGGTATAAAAGATTTAAAGAATTAGCGATTGTCAGAAAGATGAGAGAAATCCAATGGTTTCAAAACAAAGAACTGAGCGGATTGCAGAGCGAATACGGAACGAACTCTCGGAAATGTTGATTTATGATATCTCTGACCCAAGACTAGAAGGAGTCTCGATCACCGATGTCAATGTTGACCGGGAATTAGCGTTCGCCTCAATCTATGTATCAGCATTTGAAGGCTCAGTGAGAACAGATGAGATAATGGCAGGTTTAGAAAGCGCTCGTGGTTATTTACGCCGTGAGCTGTCTCACCGCATCAATCTACGCTCATTCCCGCATTTACGTTTCTATTGGGATCCAACATTTGAGCGTGCAGAGCACATCGATAAGTTGATCGCTTCTCTACAAGAAGAACCACCAACGGATGAAGAAGGGCAGGATCCAATTGAGTAAAACTACCGTTGCTGAAATTGGGAGGAGGCTTCAAGCTGCTGAAAGAATCCTACTAATTTCTCATATCCGCCCAGATGGAGATGCAGTTGGTTCATTATTGGGTTTTGGGCTTGCCTTAAAGGCAATAGGCAAAAGTGTTCAACTGGTCCTCGCAGACGGCATTCCGAGTGCTTACAAACATCTGCAAGGTTGGGATTTAGTAAGAAAACAACCTGTCGAGAGCTTTGATTTATCAATAGTTTTAGATTGTTCAGATATCTACAGGGCAGGAGAGTTTTACCAGGGTTATCAAAACCCGGACATCAACATAGATCACCATAAAACTAACCTATTCTTCGCCGATATAAATCTGGTTGACCAAAGTGCGGTAGCAACGGCAGAGATTATCGCTCAGTATATGGATGAGTGGAGTTTACCACTCCAGCAAGATGTTGCTGATGCATTACTCACTGGTTTGATCACTGACAGTTTAGGCTTTCGGACTGGTAATATGTCCCCCAGTGCATTGCGAACGGCTGCCAGATTGCTAGAGAGAAGCAGTAGTTTATCCTTATTATATAATAAAGCCTTGATAAACCGTACATATGAAGCGACGAAATTGTGGGGAGCAGGTTTATCTTCTATGCAACGTGAGGGTCTTTTGGTGTGGACAACGCTTACCTTAAGGGACCGTCGTAGTTCTAACTACCCTGGTAACGATGACGCAGACCTGATAAACATATTATCTTCCATTGATGATGCTAAGGTATCGATAATATTCGTGGAACAGCCATATAATAAAGTGAAGGTTAGCTGGCGGGCTGACCCTGACATTGATATTACACCCCTGGCGTTATTCTTCGGCGGAGGGGGACATCCAGCAGCTGCCGGGGCTGAAATATCTGGTGATATTAATTTCGTATGCTCCCAGGTGTTGGAGAAAACTCAAGATCTCATAGCAGACGTAATGATAAAAAGTCAGGAAATAATAGGATCACTATGAATAATGAAGAGTCTATCAAAAACATTGTATCTGGGGTGCTCGTCGTAGACAAACCGATTGGTATGTCGTCCCACGATGTAGTACAGGTTATTCGCCGAGGTACGGGCATACGACGCGCTGGTCACACAGGGACATTAGACCCCCGAGCCTCAGGTGTATTGGTTGTGTTAATCGGACCAGCGGTAAGGCTGAGTGAATTTGTATCAGCATCCGATAAACGTTATCAGGCAACAATTCGCTTGGGAAGTACAACGGAAACCTATGATGCAGAGGGTGAAATTACCATCACTAGTGCATCTGTTGACGACATTACCGAAGCGAAATTCTCCGAAGTGTTGCAGAATTACATCGGTGAGATTGAACAGGTACCGCCACCATATTCAGCAGTCAAAGTAAAAGGGCGCAAAGCATATGAGATGGCGCGAAAAGGTGAAGAAGTTAAACTGGAACCCCGGAAGATCAATGTTTTTAGTCTAGAAGTTCTTGAGTGGATGCCTCCTGAAGTTGTGGTTGATGTCTATTGTTCTTCAGGTACTTACGTGCGGTCTTTAGCGAATGATCTTGGTGAGGAACTGGGTTGTGGTGCTCACTTAATTGGACTGAGACGGACTAAAAGCGGTCGATTTAGTTTAAGAGATGCAATACCCTTACGTCGTCTACAGGAAGCCTTTGACGCTGGTGATTGGTATAACCATCTTATTCCTGCTGCAGAAGCCCTTGGAGATTGGCCTATGGTAGAACTTGATGGTGATCAAGTCGAATTGGTCCGACATGGGCACCGAGTTCCAACTACTTCAGAAGAAGCGTCAGGATGGGCTAGAGGGGTAAGTCAGCAGGGTGATTTGGTTGCTCTGATGGAGTATGTTGAAGATTCAAACGAATGGCAGCCCAGGAAAGTATTTTTCCAATCTTAGCCTGAGGACCGGATGCGCCATCACCGCTCCCTCGATGAATTTCAGCTTGAAAAAACCTGGTTAACCATCGGATCATTCGATGGGGTTCATCTCGGGCACCAAGAAATCCTAAAACACCTGACTTCAGTCAATAACAAGCAGCAAAGACCGGTAGTTGCACTCACTTTTTACCCGCATCCAGCGATTGTCTTAGGGCGAAGGCTGGAACCATACTATATTAACACTCCGGACGAGAGAGCAGAATTACTCTATGAATGTGGAGCGGATCATGTCATTATCCAAACCTTTGATCTAAATATTGCGGGGATTCCAGCGTTTACTTTTGTTGAATCGCTCAAACGAAATTTAGGCTTTGAGAAGCTAGTTGTCGGACCAGACTTTGCCCTAGGTCATAAACGTGAAGGTGATATCCAATACCTGCGCGAATTAGGCAAAAAGCTTGACTATTCTGTTGATGTCGTGACACCAGTCGAAATTGGGGGCATAGCGGTCTCTTCTAGCAATATTCGCAATTTTATTAGGGATGGATCTATTGAGGAAGCGGCAATATTTTTAGGACGGCCGTTCTTCATAAAGGGCAAAGTCGTGTCTGGGGATGCCAGAGGAAGGTCAATTGGTTTTCCAACTGCAAATCTGGATATTTGGGAGCAGCGTGCTGTCCCAAAACCAGGTGTTTATGCTTGTGTAGTTCAGATAGCAGATACCCATTTCAATGCGGTCACGAATATCGGCTACCGGCCAACATTTGACAATATACCTGAACACCCTCTTGTTGAAACTCATCTTCTAAATTTCAATGGAGATATTTACGGAGCTGAAATCAGGATAGAGTTTATTCAGCGACTAAGGGATGAAATCCGCTTCCCGGCAATAGAGCCTCTAATATCTCAAATCGGAGATGATATTTCACAGGCTTGCCAGATATTAGCTTCCAAATATTTGGCCAAGTAGTGGTTGAGATGGATATTCAAGTACCACCACATCCCTCTTATCTAGTTTGATCCACTCGCTTGGAGGTATGCATGCAGAATTATTTAGATTTGCTGAACCACATACTCAATTCTGGGGTGGAGAAAGCGGACCGAACTGGAACAGGTACCAAATCCGTTTTCGGTTATCAGATGAGGTTTGATATATCTAATGATTTCACTTTATTGACGACTAAGCGAATTCACCTGAAATCTGTGATTTACGAACTCTTATGGTTCCTAAGTGGAGACTCAAATATTAGTTTTCTACAGGACCATGGTGTTCGGATTTGGAACGAATGGGCAGATGCTGAGGGAGAATTAGGACCTGTTTACGGCGTCCAATGGCGCACTTGGAGGACATCTGATGGGAGGGTGATTGATCAGATCGCTAATGTGCTAGACCAAATCAGGAACAACCCTGATTCTAGGAGATTGATAGTCAGTGCTTGGAATGTCGGTGAACTGGAAAAAATGGCATTACCGCCTTGCCATGTATTATTCCAGTTTTATATCGCAAATGGAAGATTATCCTGCCAGTTGTACCAACGATCGGCTGATGTATTCCTCGGAGTCCCATTCAACATAGCCTCTTATGCATTGTTGACCAAGATGATGGCACAAGTATGCCATTTATTACCTGGAGAGTTTATCTTAACAATTGGGGATGCCCATTTATACTTAAACCACCTTGATCAAGCTGGTCTGCAGATGTTCCGGAAGCCCTACCCAAGCCCACAAATGCAGTTAAACAGTGAAGTTCAATCCATATTTGATTTTACGTATGATGATTTTGAATTGGTGAATTACCACGCACATCCCCATATAAAGGCGGAGATTTCAGTGTGAATATATCATTAATCGTTGCATTTGATCAGGAACGCGGCATCGGTCGGGACGGAAAGTTACCCTGGCATTTAGCAGCCGATATGAACCGTTTCCGTAACTTAACGATGGGGCATATACTTATAGTTGGCAGAAAGACCTATGAATCGATTGGCGGCAACCTGGCTGGAAGGGATATGGTTGTTCTAACCATGCAGGATAACTTCCAAGCCGAAGGATGCACGGTTGTGAAATCGATCCAAGAAGCTCTTGATCTAGCTACAGCACAAAACGAGACGGAGTTGTTCGTGATTGGGGGCGCTAAAATCTACCAAATTACTTTACCTATTGCCAACCGGATATATTTAACGCGAGTTCATGCTGCTACAGATTCAGATACGTATTTCCCACAAATTGATCCCCAGGAATGGGAAGAAGAAATCCAGGAATTTATCCTTGCGGATGAAAAAAACGATCATCCCCATACTTTTTCAGTCCTTAGAAGGCTAAAATCTACTGATGACTGAATTCACCTTGACATCCGGGGTGATTTGCGTATAATCCTATTCAACTACATAATTAAATTCTTTGAAAAGGACGAGTAAGCCTCAAATCGGCAGCCCAGAGAGTGGATAGATGGTGAGAACCCACCTGACCGATGAAGCTGAATGGACCTTGGAGTTGCAGGGTGAAAGAGTTATTCGAGTAGCCTGAGCCGGAGTTGCTACCGTTATCAAGGCAAAAGGTAT
>JBFENN010000092.1:0-12374 GCA_041551115.1 Anaerolineales bacterium | reverse complement strand
GCTACCTATTCTTATTGGTGATCATCGTGGTAGGGATGGGCTTCGCGTTTTATCTCAGCTGGCAGCTGTTGAGGTTTATCCGCTCGCCCGAAATTAATTCGATCATGGGAGACCTGGGCTCGATCAGCACTGGACTGCCCGGTTTTGTCGTCACTGCCGCGTTTGTGGGATTGTTCTTGACCAGTTTTGGCTTACTGCTGCAGGCACTCTACCTAGCGGGGGACATGGATTTCCTGCTGAGCTCCCCCATACCCATCAGAGCTGTATTTCTGGCAAAACTGCTGCAGGCGGTCCTGCCTAATCTCGCATTTGTACTGCTGTTCGGATTACCGGTCTTATTTGGCTTGGGGTTTGCAGGGGGATACCGCTGGGTGTACTACCCGGTTGTCCTGCTGGTGTTGATTGCAGTGGCCTCCGCGGCAGCCGGTTTCGCAAGCCTGATCGTCATGCTAGTTGTCAGAGTGTTTCCTGCCAGACGGATCGCTGAAGTTTTAGGCCTGGTTGTCGGTGTAACCTCCATATTGTGCTCACAATCAGGGCAGCTAGCGAATTTCAGTGAATTATCACCAGAACAAACCACGCAGGCTTTTTCTGCCCTAGAAAGATTTAACTCTCCACTGATACCGATGTATTGGTCGGGGCAAGGGTTAGTCGCCGTTGGTTCAGGGAGCTGGCTAACTGGGTCAGCATTGGTCTTGGTCACCCTGGTTGTCTGTGGGGGCATCTTTTTGGCGTCGCTGACCGTGTCAGAGAAGCTTTATTACAGCGGATGGGCAGGGATGCAGGTAAGCCACCAGCACAGGAAGAGGTCGAGCAGAGAGCGGAGACGGAAACGTTCTGGAGGGTTGCCCTTTTGGTCATTCCGGGTACTACCGCAGGCAGTCCAGGCGCTGGTCAGAAAAGATCTGCTCATCTTACGGCGTGATCTACGTAATTTATCCCAGATCATCACCCCGCTGATCCTGGGAGTTGTTTACGCAGTGATGCTGCTGCGCAGCCGAACAGGTGGAAACGAAGTCAGTGATGCACCGCTCTGGTTCCAGGAAGCGGGAAAAAGCCTGCTGGTCTATGCCAATGTCGGTATCGCTATTTTTGTAGCCTGGATGTTGTTGAATCGACTGGGTTTAGTGGCTTTTTCCCAGGAAGGAGCCAGCTACTGGGTGCTGAAATCAGCACCTATCAGCGAACGGCGATTGCTGATGGGGAAATATTTGCTGACAGCACTGCCTGCCTTTGCCTTGAGCAGTATACTATTTGTCGTCATTACGTTCCTGCGCCCGCCCCCAACCGCAGCCTTCTTGTACGGTTTTCTGGCCTTGTTTTTCTGTATTGCTGGAGCGGCTGGGATAAGTTTATCTTTCGGCGTTTACGGTGCCCGTTTTGATTGGAAAGATCCCCGGAAAATGGCAAGCGGTGGAGCGGGCTGTGCGGGTTCGATCGCTATTATGCTATTCCTGGGATTCAGTTTACTGCTGTTCGCCGGACCCACTTTGTTGGCAGCCGGAATCGGTTGGGAGCCCTGGCTGGGCCAGGTATCCGGACTGCTGATTGGCGGTCTATTCTGTGTACTGGGAGCAGCTTTTCCGTTTCTAACTCTTAATAAGCGCGTCGCAGACTTGATGGAAGCCTGAATTATGGAACGGTCGGAATCTTATTCAGATCCACTTTAGCAACCCAGCGAAAATCACTAAACCGATCAGGTCGACGATCAAGATAGCGCTGACCGTGATGATCTTTGAGCGGATGCTCTCCATATCGTGCACCCAAAACGAGACCAGAAAGAACGGCAGGTAGCCGATTAAGAAAATCAACCAGGGTGCCTGAGCACTCCACCAGGCATAATCCCAGGTCAAAGCGTTTAATTGGTTCAGCAAGATCTCAATAAACACACAAAATGCTGACCCTAAAACAGCAAATAGGAGCCGGTTGGGGATGCCAAAAACCTTGAGCGATTTGTCGGCCGGCAGCATTTTAGAGAAAGCTACTCCGGCAATGGCGAACATAAAGCCGATCTCGATATTCAATCCGATCAGAATTAAATACGCCGTGCTGCCCGGAGCTGCCCATACAGGTGCATATTGGTTAAAATGGAATACTAATCCATTCCAGATCTCATTGAACCAATCCATGCCCCAGAAAGCTAAACCGGCAAATACTTTATCCCAATTCTGGCGTTCGATTTCAACTGCATAAACATACACGACCAGAGCAAAGAGGGGAATGACATACCATTGAAAAGTGCTACCAGTGCGCAGCAGCTCTAGGGCTTGATTGGCTGATTCGGTGGGCATATCAGACCTCCTGGTCCCTGATTGGTGGTTTAAATAAATCTTACGCTAGTAACCAGTTGATGATGAAAGCCTCTCTCCTTCGGCTGGTTTCCACACCTGCTAGGAAAAAGTTGTCGTTCATGACTTGTTTTTTATTCATCACTATTGGCATGTCAATATGAAAGCTATTTCCCAAGCCAACGCGGGGTAGATTTTTGAAGCGCGCTCTGCAGTCCAATTTGGAAATCTTGGGTCTGGAAGAGCTGTGACTGGGCCCAGATTTCTAGCTGTTGGCCGGATTTCGTTTCGCTTAGTTCATTGATTATGTGTTTCGTATACTTTACTGCGAGAGGGGCGGCGTCATTTAATTCGGCAATTAGTTCCTATGCCTGTGCGCGGAGATCTTGAGCCGGAACAACCCGGTTAAATAATCCCCTGGCATCTGCCTTGTGAAGAGGGATAAGCTTCCCGCTCATAATATACTCCTTCGCCCGAGCTGGTCCAATCAAGCGTGTCAAACGCGTTGTCCCACCAACGTCCGGGATAAGCCCCAGGCGGGTTTCGGGGAGCGCCAGCTTGGTATGCCTGGCTGCAAAACGAAAATCACACGCCAGCGCGATCTCAAACCCCAGCCCAAGCGCATAGCCGCGCAGCAGTGCTATCGTTGGTAATTTTAGCCGTTCCAGCTTGTTTAGCACAGTTTGAAAATCAGAGATGAGGGATGGCATGCGAGCCTGCCAATTGTCCCCGTAACGATCGGCGATATTTGCCAGGGCGTTCAGATCTATCCCCATAGAAAACCCTCCACCCGAGCTGGACAATAAGACCGCTCGCACGCCGACTGCATGATCAACGCTCTCAACTGCGGCAGCCAAAGCTTGAAATGCATCCCAACCGATCGCATTACGCTTGGCGGGTTGGTTCAGGATGATTTCGAACAATTGACCGTCTTGCTTGGTAATAACTGCTGGTTCCATAATGAAGCTCCTCGTTCACGAGATCACTAAAAAAAAGGACATGCTCACGATGATATTTTCAAAAATATTACGGAAGATGTGCACTTCATTTGAGGGTACACCCGGTTGGGATGGATTAAGCGCTCCACATAAGGGAGCGCCCATTCCGAGAGCATGTTGTGATCATCTCAACCGAAAGTCAAGCATCTTATTAGCTATGAGGTTTTCTACAGACTGCTGGTAGCTTGCCATGGGCGGTGGTGAGTCCTTGGGCTGATATAAAAATAGGTTGGCCAGGTTGATTGCAGCAGCTGAGTCTTGATATTGTGGTATTGTTTTCAATTTCGCTTTTCGCTTAGATATTTTATCGGTATGTTGATCGTGGGGCAAGGGAACGGCTACACAGTAGTTGGCGAGATCGTAATAAAAGGGATGCGAAATCTTAATTCCTGCCTGATAGGTTGGTGGGCTCGAGATGATGGCTAACAATACTGCTAATTACTAGAGTGCAGGCTGCATCCATGGTATACTGCAAATATCCGTAAGTAGTACTTAAGTCATGGTTCAACTGTTGGTAGCGCGTTGACCGCAAGCCCGGTCATATACATTTGGTATGAGCAATTTTGACAACGGTGGTCTCGATTCTCTTGATGCAAGCCAATTAACTGCTTGCCCATTCCTTGGCCTCCAAGATGATCCCCACACCCATTTTGGCTGGCCACAAGCGAACCATTTCTGCTACCGGGCTGATCCACCCCACTCCGTCATCGAACAGTACCAGAGATCACACTGCCTCAACCGGGGGCATTTGAGCTGCCAGATTTACGATAAGACCTGGAGCGGACCCCTGCCCAAAGAACTGCGTGGTCAACTCTCAAAACCTTGGCGGACGCGCTCTGCTGCTATCAGCATGCCTTTCTTCAACCGTGAGACTGAGGAGGATAGCGCACCCTTCGAGCCGATGACATTTGAAGACGAGGGTGCCAATGGTGATTTTGAGCCTTGGCAGCAGATGCGTTCAGCGGGCTTTGTAAATGAGGAGATTGATGAACCGGCTGGAAGACCAGCCTGGTGGATTTATATCTCAGCCGTTGCCCTGGTCGGGATCATCATAAGCTGTATCGTGGGATATTTTATATTTTACGGACCAAACCGAGACTCAGGTGACGGGAGCGAGCAATTAGCCTCAGCAGCTGAATTCAGCCCACCAACTCCGACCCCCACAGAGACTCCAATCCCACCGCCAGCGACCCCGGAACCGACAGGTACGCTGCCCCCGTCCCTGACGCCCGTCCCTACTGAGACACCGCAACCGACGATAACTGCCTTTACCCTGCAGTCAGTCTATGAATGTACCGACAGCCGGGCTTACACGTTCGATCTGCTCTCCGGACCTGACCTGGTGCCAGACCCAGGATATACATATGATGGGGGTACGCTGCCAGTTGCACCGGAAGTGACATGGACGATCCTGACTACAAGCAGCTGCGATTGGTACACATTGAATATCTACTCGCTGCTTTCGGGGCGCTTGTTGGCGCCGATCATCACTGTCGATGGTGTTGTGCTGGAGCAGAGCTATCCTTTTGAAGATGTGATCGTCAAGCCAGGTCAAGTTGTGGATATCTCGCTGATTTTCAGCCCAGAGAACGCCCGGTATATCAATAATGAGTGGGTCGTTGAAGCAAATGGCTTCCGGTTAACCGATCAGCCGCATCTGATCATTGACGTCTCCGATTGGGTAATTGCCGTGTCAATAACACCAACACCGGACAGCGGGGGAGCAGGTGGAAATGGTGGATCCGGTGGGTCAAGCAACCCGGCACCGACTGTGCCTCCATCACGCCCATAGCCGAGCCTCCAGCAGTAGAAAAGTGCCCATAAAAGAATAAGCTGCCGGAATAAATTTCCAGCATCTCATTGCGCTTAATCGGGTGGGTCTAACCTGGTGAATGTCATCAAGATTTAACCCCGGGCTAGATTTGGGGGACATAGTTTCTGGGTTTAGCTACTCTTCTCTTTCACTCCAAAGACCACTATCTGTCCAGCTGCTTGCCCTTGGCTACGATTAACGCATTGTATGCCACCCCCGAACAAGTTGATGTCACTCTCGCCGGCAGATTGCAGGTCAAACCATGACAACAACCAACCCCATTTATTAAGCTGACCAGAATATGATTTCGGTATGGCCATGGCAGTTCTCCGCCGGATTTTATCGCCAGCAAAGATGTGCGTAGCGATGACTGGCCGCTTTGTGTCGGTGAGGTCCAGGCTGATTTTTGAGTAATAAATTTTTTTGGGCTTGGTTTGTATGTTTGGCTGCGATAGGGTACCTGTAAGTGAGTGTGCCAAGACAATTACTAGAACAATTGTACTATATTAATCGAGTTTTGGCAAGTGTTCTTGTGATACGGCTCGTTCGATTGTTCTTTGAGTTACATGTGTATCCGGACCACAAGAAGCTTCAATCAAAACGAAATCTTTGGACAGCGACTGAGTGTCATCCTTGATAAAGCACCAGAGAATGAGTTCCTGACTAAAGTTGGCAGCATATAAATCCGGGAGTGGGCAGGAATTGTAATTTTATGGATCGTTCAATTCTTACTATCGTTTGCAGTCTGTCTAATTTGATCCTAGCCTTCTTTGAAGATGGTTTTCAAAAAAAGCCATTTTAACTCTGCACGAATAGGACATTAACAGGACGTACTTCCTACCGCACCAATGATGGTTACTCAATGAAATTCTTTGGGCATTTTCTTGAAAAATTCTTAATGGACACCGTATCCATTTTCACACCTTAGCGTCATATATAGAGAGTACTTGGAAACAGAACACTTGCCCGGAGTCCATCTTGACGCTACCAACGCCGTTCGTCGAGCCTGCGCGCGCTGTGCTCCCACTGATACCCGATAGGACACTTGGGAGTATTAGCGCGTGCAAGAGTTATCCACAAGGCAATCAGCGTCTTACCATCCATCGTATTCAACTTCAAACCAGCGGCAAGGAATCAGCCAATGCGCGGCTCGAAAAACCCCGCGTATGCTGCAGGAGCCGTTCCTGCAAGGTGATCGTCGCCGGACGCGCCCCACCCTTCTACCGCACATGGAATAAATGAATTGCTCTACCGATGGTGGTGACCACGAGAGAGCTGTCAACAGAGAGAGGTTTGCCTGGCAACAGGCATTTAATGGGTCAGTCCATTCGATTTGAGGAGACGATATATGAAAATCGGTTTGCTACGTATAGGGGGGGTATTGTGTATATTGGCAATTCTATTACTGCCAAATTCTACCACCTGGGCGGCACCCACCAACCAGGTAGGTGAATCCAACCCTCAAGATTGCAAAGAGTGCCACTTAGCAACTGTGCTAGCCTGGGAAGGCAGCGCACACATGCGGGCATTAACCTGCAGCCAATGTCATGTTGATGGAGAGCCCGTCGTATCGATGGATACGAACCACCCCATCCAGGAGGAAGATGAGCCACGCTGTGTCGCATGTCACACGACCGGCTATGACCCGCTGACCAATACCTGGGTAGCTGATGGGATAACATGTCAAGCGTGTCACAATCCAATTACCCCTAACCATCCCGACGAACCGATGCCGATTGAACGCTCGGCATATATGTGCGGCAGCTGCCATACGGAGACGTATACTGAGTGGAAGCTTAGCCAACATGGTCAGCAAGACATGGTCTGTGTCAGCTGTCACAACCCACATGCTGGTCGAATAAAGGATGAAGAAGCTTCCGTGCTGTGCACAACCTGCCATCAGACCGGATCAGAAAACTTCGTTCATTCCAAGCATTCGGATTTCATGCTGACAAAACACAACCAAGAAGAGCTTTCCTGTTCAGATTGTCATTTGGGGGAATTGACCAATGAGCCTGGTCGTGGTCATGCTTTCAGGGATCACAGTTTCCATGTCCGCCTTGGCACCTGCAGTGCATGCCACAATAACCAACAGCATTCGATGACGGACATAACTAATATTGAAAGTGCTGAAATCCCCACCCCGGTGGTCCCGATCGAAGAACCGTCATTTATGAGCCTATCACCGTCACCGGTTGGTCCGTTTGGTTTTATCCTGCTGGCGATTCTCGTTGGATTAGGAGCGGGAATGCTCATCGCACCCATTTTAGGCCGGTTTGCCAAACGAGCAAATAACGCTATGAAGCAAGCAAGTGATGGGGAGCAGGAGTAGCTGATGACGCACAAAAAACTTACCAGGAGAAATTTCCTCCGAGCCCTAACCGCGGGAGCGGTGGGGGCTATCGGATTGCGTTTTGCTAATCAAGGCCGCGCATCTGGACCACATGGCGAGAGCAAATATAAGTGGGCGATGGTGATCGATCAGGAAAAGTGCATTGGCTGTGGTTACTGCACGTTAGCATGCCGAGCCCATAATGATATCAACCCTGATATTTCATGGAACCAGGTCTTTGAGGTCGAGGATGTAGGAGATCGAAAGGTTTACATGCCACGACCATGTATGCATTGTGAGGATGCGACTTGTGTACAGGTTTGTATGGTTAGGGCCAGCTATCACCGACCTGATGGCATCGTGATGATGGATTATGACCTCTGCATTGGCTGCCGTTACTGTGAAGTAGCATGCCCATACGGGGCGCGAGCATTCAACTGGGTTGAATTTACAGGGGAAAACCCAGCCGTACCTGAATGGGGCTATCCAGAAGTAGAGCGCCGCCCGCGCGGTGTCGTAGAAAAGTGTTCATTTTGCTATCACCGGATTGACCGCGGATTGGCAAGCGGTTTGGTACCAGGCGTCAACGCCAACGCAACCCCTGCGTGTGTGGTTGCATGCCCAACAAGGGCGCGCATTTTTGGTGATCTCAATGATCCGGCATCAGAGGTCAGTCAAATTCTAGCAACCAAGGCCAGCTACCAAACCAAGGCAGGCCTAGGCACCGAACCGCGGGTTTACTACTTACCAGTGCAGGAGGCGTAATGTGATGACACAGCTGACAAAAATTATCACGCCTTACCGTATCTGGATGTTGGGGTTAATGACATTGATTGGGATAGGTGCACTGTCCGGGATATTGGTGCTGATTGAAGGACTGTCCCTAACCAATCTAACCGATCTTGTGCCTTGGGGATTATGGATTACGATTGACCTGTCTTCGATCGCTTTAGCCGCAGGTGCATTCTCCCTCTGCGCGGCGGTCTATATTCTAGGTTTGAAGAAGTATGAACCCGTAGCAAAAACCGCGACCTATATCGGTTTTATTGGGTACAGCATGGCAATGATGTGCCTGCTGCTAGATATTGGGCGCCCAGATCGCTTCTGGCATGCATTTGTGTTTTGGAACCCGCACTCAGTGCTTTGGGAAGTCACAATGTGTGTTGGCTTATATTTCAGTGTACTGCTCCTGGAGATGCTGCCAATCATAGGTAATACACCTTGGATGAAATCCATCTTCCCCTGGCTATCAGCCCGATTGGTCAAAGTACACCATGCCGCACCGATTCTGGCTGTTGCGGGTTTAGCATTCTCCATGCTGCACCAATCATCGTTGGGGGCTACATATGGTGTCTTGAAGGCACGTCCGATCTGGTTCCGACCAGGCCTATCCTACCTCTTTATTATCTCAGCAGTCTTAGGAGGGATCTCGATGACCTTGTTGGCGTCGATGATCGCAGGACGACTAAGCCGCCGAGCGAAAGTAAATGACAACCTCGTTCAGAGCCTGGCCGTGTTCGTTGGGTGGGGACTGCTGCTTTACCTGTACCTGCGCTTCTGGGATGCTTTTTCGATGACATACAGTTACTTACCTGGCCGGAATGAGGGCTTACAGATGCTCACTAGCGGCACCTTAGCCTTCAATTTTTGGATCGGTGAAATCATTCTCGGCATACTGGTACCAGCTATCCTGCTGGTGGTTAAACGGACGCGTGTCCAACCAGCGATAAGGATGATTGCATTTGCGATGGTGGTCGGTGGTCTAGTTGCCTATCGGTGGGATCTTAATATCGTCGGGCAGCTGGTTGTGACGACCTACGAGCCGTTTAATAGCGCCATCCGTTATATCAGTTACTTCCCATCCCTGGTCGAAATATTTGCCGGTGTGGGTATTATTGCTTTCGGCTTTTTTGCATTCACGATTGGCGTGGAATACTTTAACATTGTAAACCATCGTCAAGTGCATGTGCGTCAAAAACAAGAAGAACATTCGGTTCAGCCGGTGGTTGCCCCAGCTGACTAGGGCCAAGGGCAAACGCCTCCTCAAAGTCGTCGCCGGCATTGAACCGGACCGACCCTCCTCTCTGGACGCCTGGCATAGCCAGGCGTCCCACTTTACTGGAATTTAAGGCATCTAGACAGCCCTAAACAGCGAACTGATAGGTCAAAGGTAGGTAAAAAGCTCTTATTTCAAATTCTGTAATTGATTGGTATAATTTATACACTGTTTTCAGTGGGTAGGATGTACCGTTGCAGCGCAGCCTCTAGGTTGGCCGCGTCTAATAATTCAAAGGCAGATTTGTTAACTGTCTGACAAACGTGTGAAGGAGGATTTATTATGGAGTTTGAAGCTTATTGTGTCAAGTGTCGTGAAAAGCGTCAGGTCGCTGATGGAAGAGTTGAGACAAACGAAAAGGGTCGCCGGATGGCTAAAGGTCAATGCCCAGTTTGCGGCACCAACGTAACCCGTTTCCTCCCTAGTGAAGACAAAGCATAGACATCAACACTCCCACATAAATCCCCAACAGAACCCTGCTGGGGATTTTTCTTTGCATGGCTTGATCGAATTCATACAATTGCGGCTCAGGTACTCTTTTCGATTGAACCTACAAACCACGCAAACGTGTCGCAAGCAGTAAAATCGCCGACGAGAGGGCTGCCAGCCAAAAGCTGTATCCAGTAATCGCGGCGAACTTAATAAATCCGAGATTGATTAGGATCGCCAGCACTAGCAGGGTGAAGGCCAACCACCAAACAACTGTTTTAGGGGGTGATACGCGCATCATATATCTCCTTTCAGAAAGTTAATATCATTTAGCTGACACAATTATTCAATCGATCGGATTGAGTTTTTTTGGTGATGTTCTCGGTTGCCAAGATAACTTTAAGAATCACTATCTAATCGATTAAAGAAACACACCTGATCATGTCCTAATCGTCCTATAGATAGATATGCCGCAAAGGGGAACTCATTCTCTACTATCCGCGACTTCTTGGAAGTAAACATATCCATCAAGTTGATATCAACCGCAAACTAACAAGGCTGGTTTACAGGGCTGGACAGCTTTTGGTCTGCCTTGTGTGTAGTATGCGGAACTATGTTAGGCAAATCATTGCTAGTCGAACTTCAGGGTGAAGAGCTCCTGGGGGGCGTAGGCTACCCCAACCATGCTAGGTCCTGTATGGGCACCCAAAACTAGTGACATTGGCCCCATCGGCAGCCAATGGCATTTATATTTGACGTCGATTTTCTCCCGTAATTTTTGCGCACCTTCTGGGTTGAAGGAGTACAGTACCTGGACTTGCAGCTCGCTGCCGGGAGCATGGTGACGGGCTATTAAATTGACTAACCCATCAAGCGCTCGATTGAATGTACGCGACTGTCCCTCTTGGGTATATGTGCCGTTCACTTTTTCAACACCAATCAGAGGTTTCAGGTTCAACACCGATGCGATCAGACCCTTCATATGACTGATCCGCCCACCATGTATCAAGTACTTGAGTTCTTTCAAAGTATAGAGACTCTCACTTGCGTCGCCAATCTGCTTCATGTAGGCGAGGGTTTTCTCTAGCGTCCAACCTGCTTGAGCAGCTTTTGCGGCAGCTTCTACTTGCCAACCCGCAGCGGCTGACAGGGTCTTGGTATCGACGAGGGTAATATTGGCTTCTGGGACTTGTTTGGCCGCTTCAACAGCAGAGTTATATGTACCACTCAATCCTGAGGTCATATGAATGGATAGGATATCGGGGTCGTCCTGAGCTATTGCCCGGTAGACCTCGGCAAAATCCCCGGTTGAGGGCTGTGAAGTTGTCGGAAGTTCGTCACCCGCTTCGAGTAAGGGGTAAAATTCTTCCGGTGTCAGATCGACATTCTCGCGATAGGATTTCCCACCCAGTGTCACAACTAGAGGAACGATATGGATATTCATTTCTGTAATCTGCTCGGGACTCATGCTTAAATCAGTCCCACTGTCGGTCACGATCTGCATATGGATACTCCTTTTGTGATATATAACGAAGCCGTTAAGAAACCTGAATTACATTCAAGCCACTTATCCTAGAATCTGGTGGAAATATTCCAACGAATTGATGATGGGTTAATTTTTCTGCAGCGAGGATGTAGTCGTTACCCAGCTTAGATTGGATATTTTTCCTGAATATTATATAGCAAGATATTAATCCCGGCGAATCATCACCGATATGGGGTCAACCATCCATGCAGTGAGCGCCGTTCGGAGTGGGTATGAATTGCACTATTAGTTGGCGAACAATATCCTACAAAGCCTGAACACTCCATATGATATGAGATAAACCAGCAGTCCTTGAAAGCTGGGACTAGATAATCATTAGTGCGAACCCCATTCGCAATTAAGTGATTTGGTCAAAGTGGTGCTAACCTTCAAATTTTGCTGTTAGAAATGGTTATCAACCCATTCGACCAGTAATGTAGGTTTCAGTAAGATCTTGCTTTGGATTGGTAAAGATGTCAGGTGTATCACCAAATTCAATCATCTCACCCAACCAGAAGAACCCGGTGAAATCAGACACCCGGGCTGCTTGCTGCATGCTGTGGGTGACAATGATGATCGTATATTCATTTTTCAACTCGTGGATTAACTCTTCAATGCTTTCGGTGGCGATCGGGTCGAGGGCAGAAGCGGGTTCGTCCATCAAGATAACATCTGGCATCACTGCAACAACACGTGCTATACAGAGACGCTGCTGCTGACCGAGCGATAAGCCAAAAGCGTCTTCTCCGAGGATGTCTTTGACCTCATCCCATAAAGCAGCCTGGGTTAAGCTGCGTTCAACGATCGCGTTTAATTCAGCTCTATTCTTGGTGATTTCGAGTACACGCGGACCAAAAGCAACGTTATCGTACACTGATTGGGGGAATGGATTAGGTTTCTGGAAGACCATTCCTACCCGCTGCCTAAGCAGCG
>JBFENN010000091.1:0-12398 GCA_041551115.1 Anaerolineales bacterium | reverse complement strand
TACAATCCCCTGCTGGTCGGTGTGATCCTGGAACGTGCAACAGGTATGTCAGTTTCTGAGTATCTGGAAACACGTCTATGGCAACCGATGGGGGCTGAGGCTGATGGCTCGTGGAGTCTTGACAGCGAGCATTCCGGATTTGAAAAGATGAGTACAGGCATCAACGGTCGAGCGATTGATTTCGTTAAGTTGGGCTGGTTGTACCTAAACGAAGGGCGAAATGGAGACCAACAGGTGGTACCTTCCGAATGGGTTGTCAATTCGACCAGTTTGGATAATTCCAAGGATCCTGCACTTGGTTACCAGTATTTCTGGTGGGTGGACGAAACTCAAAATGTTTATTGGGCAGATGGAGATAAATGCCAGTATATCTATGTATCTCCAGAATTTGACTTGGTCATTGCTCGCTTCGGACGCAGTTGTGGAGATAAACCCAATTTTGGACCAATTTTTCTGCGTAATTTCATGGCTATGCTCGGTCAGCAGTTGGCGAACTAAGCAGCGGGATTCCTGAGAGAGTTAATCGTCATATACATGTTGAATGAGAAGGTTTGGGGTATAACCACTGTAAATGTATCCATATTTTCTCCATTCGATAGCTAAACCTAGATTGGAATGTGTCAGGAAAAAGGAAGTAAATTTCATTTGATCAGGAAATCTGCTAACGCAGGAGATTGAACATACGAAGCGTGATAATCTGGCAGCTAATCTACATTATGACACAATAATCAATCATGATGAGGACAATGAAGTTGTGTTGAGCGCTAATAAAAATTCACCGGTGCATATCAAGCAAAAGCAGCTTGGGCTATCTGTAAAATTAGGATTGAACTTAGGCATGCTTATACAAAAGTATTCCTCTAGCCGTGAGATCGTTGCCCAACTGATCTTTGACTTTTGAAACTTGATCAACTACACTTTGAACGAGAAGATGTTTCCCAATGGAGGTGGACGATGGATCCGGGTGTGATTGTCATCATCGCATTGAGTGCTTTCTTGATCGTGTGGTACGTATTAGCTGGCGATTACAACCGCCGTCGTGGTGTGACGATTTACCGCTGGCTAGCCCGGGGATTGGAAGAGATTGGGGAAGTCAGTAAGGCGAAATGGATCGGTTCTTCTGGTACCGGTGCCAACTTGCTTGTAGCAAAACCAGTCAAACCCTTCCGGAAGATCGAGGCAGAATTCTATCTAGAAACTCGTGAGATTTTTCCTTATTGGTTGGTCACATACCTTATGGGCAAGCGTGATGAGCTAACCATCCAAACGACATTACGATCTGCCCCAAGAGTTAAATATATCATTACGAATTGTAGTCACAAACGTAGCAAAAGTTCGATCCCAGAAGCGAGTACGAAGGACTATAAAAAGGAACCCGCACCACCCGGTTTTGAAGTATTTATTCAAGGGGAACCAAATGACAATAGTCGCTTAATGCTAAATGCGTTCTTGGCCAGCGCCGGCCAATCGATCGAGTCAGTCTTCTTAAAAAGTTCCCCACCGCACTTGGTCATCCGGACCGATATAAGGGAGATGATGGGGCAAACGCCGGAAATAATATTTGATTCTTTTAAAGCGTGGGTGGAAAGTATTCAGGAGTGATTTGAGGGATAGAGAAGCTAGCTGGATTCCGTATCACCCTTCTCTTCGGACTTCTTTCTGCTTCTACGATTTGCTAAAGCCTTTTCTGCAGCTTGACCATACACAGATGTAGGGTAGATGATGGACACTTCGCTGAACTGTTTTACCGCTTCGGCATCTTTTCCCTGCTTCTGGAGTGCTAATCCCAAGTTGTAACGGCAAGCAGCCTCATATTTAACTCCCAAGCCACCGGTTTCACCATCCTGGAGTACGATTTCAAAAAGTTCTTGAGCGCTTTGTGGGTTCTTCCGGCGCAACTGTACTATGCCCATATTCACTAAGGTCACTAGTCGGGAGGGTTTATCGGGAAATAAACGCAGCGCAAATTGCAGGATGCGGATGGCGTCCCTTTGCCGACCGCGGTTTGATAACATATTCGCAAGATCAACCAAGAGACGCACCCGCATCGAGACAATATAGATGATAAAGAGGAATAGAACTGGATTAAAGAATCCAACCAGGAAGACCCACAACTCGACGAGAGCCGTTACCCCAAGAACTTCGAGGGCAAATTGTAATGATAAACCCTCCCGACGCAGCAGCGAGATCAATCCAAAGCCAACAATATACAGCAACCCTACCAGGAGGATCATGGTGCTACTATTCATCGGCGTCCTTGGTCAACACTACCGGCAGCAAATATCGTGCACAGAGCAGGGCACATTAGGCGATGGGAACTTCTTGTTTAAATAGGTAATCAGCAGTACGGCGCAGCATATCCACACCTCGGATTTCGGTCTCGAACAGTGGGATAATCGCGCGTACCTGTCCTTCAAAAGTGCTCCAAATCTCGTCCATGTAAGCAGATTGCATGGAAACCCGGTTCTTGACGAAATCAGGTGCGTCAGCGTCAACACTGCTCTCATCGATCAGCATATTAACAACAACACCACCGACAGGAATGCCGAATTCATTGAACCAGTTTATAAACCGTTTAATGACTGCGATTGGCAGAGCCTCGGGAAGCGTTACAAAGAAGAACGAGGTGAGTTCTTCATCCGTTAGTAATTTTTTGGCATTTGTCATGCGACCCTGCAGGTTCAGTAAGTAGTCCATGAGGGGATCGGTTTCTTTTTTCCGGCTGTAGGAGAGCAGTTCGCGCAATGAACGGGCATCTTCTCGACTCTTAACCATCTTTGTCACCCACATCGAGTAGACTGATGACATTCCCAATAAACGACGGGCGTTTGCGGTCGGTGCGGTATCAAAGACGTACACCTCGTACTCATCTTCGAACATGAGATCGATCATGTTCTCGAACATGGCTGATTCTTCAAATGCGGGATTCATCGTTGCTGATTCGACAAACTCATCTGCCTTGGTTTTAATATCGGCGTATTTTAAGAACCAGCTGATCTTCTCGCGGATCTCCTGTTTTGATCGTTCGATCGTTTCGCGGGTATCAATCTCATAAGCAAGCAGGTTCTGGGTACCAGAAACCACTGTTGGTTTGCCGAACACATTCTGATCAAGCAAGCTGCTCAGGCTGTGGACCGGGTTGGTGGATGCAAGAAGTGTCTTCTTACCCTGCATCGCTGACCACAGTGCCATTGTTCCGGCCAGCACGGTTTTACCCACGCCACCTTTGCCTCCAAAGAAGGAGTATTTCAGCTGGGGATGTTCGTTTAGGAATTGTATAGTTGAGTGTTCTATCATCAAGGAGCTCCTTATCTACGCTGCCACCATAGCGGTTACAACTGCACTGCAGGGTTGAACATCGCATCAGCCACTTTTTCTATCATTGGTAATCCGGTGATATCCCGTTCAAATTCAGGGATGCGAGCGAGAACCTGGTTGCCAAACAGATCATCAATCCGGTCGAGGTAGCCTGCTTGCATTTCCAGCCTGTTCTTCAAATAGTCAGGAATGCTTTGCTGGGCTAATTCAGGTGGAATCACTCGATTGACGACAAAGCCACTCAGTGGGACTTGATATTTTGCAAATAACCCGGCTGCCTTTTGGGTATCGAGCAGTACCATTTCTTCGGGGGTGATCACAAAGAAGAAAGCTGTTTTTTCCTTGTCGGTAAGGATACTCGATGAAGTATTGATACGGTACTTGATATCCAGCAGCTCGTTGAGGATCATATCCTCTTCGCTAGCGCGGTCCTTTTTGATTACTGAAGCGACCTGGCTATATTCCTCCATTTCCTCACGAAGCTTCGTAATCTTGTCGATCCACTCATCGTAAACACTAGCCATGCTCAGGTAGTAGAGGGCGTGTCCTAAGGGTACCAAGTCGTAGATATAGTAATCATAGTCACCACTCACCACGATATCGACTACCTGATCAAATATGGCGCTTTCCTCCATCGCAGGTTCAGCGGCCGCGGCTTGAATATAACTTTCAATCTCCTCAGGGATTTCGTCGAGGCCGTACATGTCGTAAATCTTCTGGCGGATCTCATCCTGGTACTCTTTGATATGCTGGTCAGCGTCTATCTCCTGGGCGAAGAGATTGGGCATGATCTCTACTGGACCTTGCCCGAAGATGTCCCGCTCAAAGATGTCTGATAAGGATGCCTGGGGATCTACTGAGAAAACTAATACCCGCTGTCCTTGCTTTGCTAAATGATAAGCGGTTGCGGCAGAAAAAGTTGTTTTTCCTAGACCACCCTTACCGCCAAACATGATGTATCTGCGTTCAGGATACTCTTTAAAAATATTTGATAGTAACATCAAGTTATCCCTTCTATGCTAGTGCGTCGGTGAGGTCGCGCTCGCGCAACATGCGCCGCTTCCAGGTTGATATCTGCGGAACGACATAAGGCAGCAATCGCAATGAGTAATAAGGTGGTAATATTGGAACGCCAAGCAGATCGCCCATGGTGATCAGGATAAACAGGTGTTCCATGCTGCCGCGTGTTTTCAGAGCATAGCGAGTCATGTCATGGCCAGCCATACCATAGATGAAATCCAAAGCATTTTGGCCAAAGCGCTTGATAAAACTTTTGCGTTCTTCCTCTGTCATGGTAGACCCTCCAGTTGTTATAATTTGTTTTAGGTCTTCTTATCAGCCGATCTCTTGATTAAACAGATCCGTAAAATCTCGTTCACGTAGCATGCTGCGTTTCCAGCTTTCCAACGTTGGGATAATATGGGGCAGCAGGCGTAGTGTATAGATTGGCGGGAGTATCGGTACGCCAAGTAGATCACCAAACACGATCAGTGTGAACAGCCGGTCTTGCTCATTACGCGCCTTCTCTAGTTCTAACACCCAGTCATATATCGTCATCCCATAGAGGATTTCACGCAAGGTATTAAATACTTTGTAAGCGCCTCGTTTTAAACTGCCATACATGATAACACCCAAAAATTGCTTCCCGGCTTTGGAAACTCACATTTAATGCACAACATCATCGATATGGTCCTTCAGCCCTGCACTAGAGCCATCTGGATAGCTTGGTCCAAGTCTGCTTGGTTTGCACCGGTGATAACCTGCTTGCCATCAATAATAAAGGTTGGGTAACTCCGCACCCAGTGGCGAAGTGATTTGTAAAAACCGATTGGAGATTGCGGGTCAATTACTCGAATGGCGATCCGGTCTGGGTACTTCTGCACGATGTTTGCTAAGACAGCAGCGAGCTGCTCTTGATCGCGTTCAATTTCAACCGGGTATCTGGAAACCATTTCAACCTGAACCTTTGCTGCAATACCAGATTGGTCAAAAAAAGTCTCACATTGCTGACATTGCTTGTAGAAGATTGGATTCAGGGACAATAACTCAATTTTCAGCACATTCTCTAAGCGTTGCATGGTAGGTGAATCTGCAACCTGACAAGCGAAATGGAGGGTATTGGCTACCCTCCATTTCATAAGCTTACTGGTAGATTAGTCAGTCGAGGCAACTTCTTTCGTTGGGGCACGCAGCGCCTTCCATCCGTCGAGAATCAGAAAAGCCGCTGATATTATCAGCACAATGGCGATTACCCCAAGGATCAGGGAGGCGATGATAGCCTGTGTCGTCTCTGCTGCGGGAAGTTTTACAAATAGGTTCGTGTAGCCGAGGTAGATCAAGGCTGCCATCGTGGTAATGATCATGAAAATCGCAGGGTATAATGCCCACGAGTTTTTCCTGCTTTCAGATTTTAACCACAGAGCAACCAGCATCAAGGCTAAACCAGCCATCAGTTGGTTGGAAGCGCCGAAGGCACCCCAAATCGCCAGCCAGGGGATAATCCATACGAACAGTACGGTTAAGAGCAAGGCGACGATTGTACCTACCTGGATATTCTTCATCACTGGGAGTTGATCACCAACCAATTCAGAGCTTGCCACACGCATGAAGCGCACTACCAACTGCATGATTGTGATTGCCATAATGGTCAGGAATACAGCTCCATAGGCAGTACCGAAAGCAAGCGGAACGCCAATCACATTGAGGAAATTGGCAAAACCACCTGCAAATACGGCCAAGGCAGCACCCGGACCGCCGGCATCTAAGTAACCCTGCCAGCTTCCCCAGGCTACGGTTGCGGTGAGGAAGGCGATGATCGCGAAGCCAGCTTCCATGAACATGGCACCGCCACCAACGGGCAGCGCATCAGTCTCTTTCTCAAGCTGACGCGCAGTTCCCGAGGTTGAAACCAGACTGTGCCATCCAGAGATCGCACCGCAGGCTATCGTAACGAAAAGCATCGGCCACAATGGCCCACTAGCAGTCGTAAACTGGGTAAACATGGGGAAATCCCCCATACTGGGATTCCTAATCAACAGCCCGATCAGCGCACCCGCCATTCCGAACGTCACAATCCAGAAAGAGATATAGTTGACCGGCTGAGCGAATGACCAGATCGGCAGGACAGCACCCAAGTAGCAAAAGGCGATCATGATCAACGTGCCGATAACCTGGGCTTGGGTATTGCCTAAAAATGCCATCGGTGACTCTGCACCGCCATACAAGCTAGAGAAGAAATTCGCAACGGCAGGTAAAGTCCCGACCCAAATGCCGACGAAAGTTAAGGCAACAGTAATTACTGTTGTCAGGATAATATTCTGCTTCCACCGGTAGATCATCTGGCCAGCGAGGACGCCCATCAAGACCAACCAGATGATACCGAACGGTACCGTTGGTTTGGTCATTAAGGTTTTCCCGACTGCGTTGCCAAATGCACCCATGATCAGCAGCAGGTAGAAATAAATAAAGATCATCAGGATCGTGCGGGCACGGGGGGAGACGAGCTTGTAACTCAAGGCGCCCATCGTATCACCTTCGCGGCGCACACCCATGATCATCGCTCCGTAATCCTGAACCCAGCCAATGAAGAATACGCCTAAAATGATCCAGGCTAGGGCGGGGAGCCAGCCCCATTGGACGGCGATAATGGGACCGGTCAGCGGGGCGAGAGCAGCTACTGACTTGAACTGGTAGCCGAACAGCACGTTCCGGCTGGCGGGCGTAAAATCGACACCATCCATATACATTTTTGCTGGGGTTGCTTTATCGGAACTTGGTTGGACGATATTCGTGTCAACACTGCGGGCATAGTAGAAATACCCCACTGCAATACCCACAGCTGCCAATAAGAGTACTATTAACGCATTCATATATACACTCTCCTCTGGGAAACAGCAATGAATCTAAACCAAATTTCCTTTTACAGTTCGATTAGATCATATCTCTCCTAGGCACCTCCTTGCTCTGTCCTCCGCAGACTGCGAACAAAGTATAACTAACTGCGTTGGTGTTTGAGCCGCGGGTGAGGAATGCTCTCCTGGCCAGATTTTTTTTGAAATCAAAAGGCATCCATCACCAATATAAAAAAAATACCACGAGATAATCTACCTATCGCGTGGTATGCAAACTAGCTGCCCAAGAAAGGGCATATTCATGCAGTTGCAAAACGTTCTCACAACCATGGCAAAGTTATTTCCCTATCGCGCTACTATACCTAAAAATCATTAACACTGGCTCTGGTGGTAAGTTACGCTGCTTCATGATATAACAGAAAATTATAAAAATCAATAAGGAACCTTGATTTGTTGGAGATAACGATGATTTGGGTAGCCGGATTTTTAATTGTTAAGATAGATAGGTTATCAATAATTCCGAAAAAACAACATATAATACAATAGTAGGTGTACCTAACTTTGACTATCCAGGTTAAGCATAAAAATATGAAGGCTTAAGCAGTTATATGGGGAATATGGAAGGATTGATGACGGCGAACCAGATATCAATGATGTGCAGGCAACAGCAAAAATTCATCATATACGCAGCTTCGCTGCTTGTGATCGTGATCTTGGCATCGGGCTGCCAAACTGGCTTGGATCCAGGTGGTGTAACTACGCTGGAGAATCCTACTACTACACCAACCGCGAGTACTCGTTCTCACCCCCGTATCGTTGTTCCAGAAAGATTACAAGCAGCCTATGAAAACAATATCCAGTTTGAAAATTATTCCTTGGAAGACGGTCTTTCGCAGAGTGTGGTGACTTCGATCATCCAAGACCAGTATGGATTCATGTGGTTTGGTACCCAAGACGGTCTAAACCGCTTCGATGGAAATCAATTCAAGACATTTAAACATGACCCGGATGACCCTGAAAGCCTGAGTGATAACTTGGTTATCGTCATGCTGGAAGACCAAACAGGAACAATTTGGATCGGCACAAATAACGGTGGTCTCAATAGCTACGACCCACGCACGGAAAACTTCACGAGCTACCGACCTGATCCAGATATCCCGGGCAGCTTGCTTGGTGAAACTGTCTCGGCCATCTATGAAGACAATGATGGAGTGCTGTGGGTGGGCACTACTAGCGGCTTAAATCGTTTTAACCGCGATAGCGGTGAATTTACTCACTATATCAATGATCCAGAAAAATCTGACAGCATAGCGAACAATGTGGTAAATGATATCGTGCAGGACCAGAAGGGACGTTATTGGATCGCTACAACCAACGGCGTAGACCTCTTCAATGCAAAATATGGACATTTTACCCACCACCAAAATGATCCATTTGATCCTGCTAGCCTGACTCATAACCAGGTAAATGACCTGTTCGTGGATAAGCAGGGTGTGTTGTGGGTGGCAACGCTGGGAGGATTGAACCGTTACTTACCAGAAACACGCAATTTCACTCGCTATCAGAACGATCCGGAAGATCCCGATAGTCTCAGTTTCAATGATGTTTTTGATTTATATGAAGACCAGCAGGGACTGTTTTGGGTGGCAACAAATGGTGGTGGATTGAACCGGTTTGATCGCAGTAATGAACGTTTCATCCGCTTTTTCAACAACCCTGAAGATCCAGATAGCCTGTCTTCCAACCAGGTTTGGTCCATTGCAGAGGATGCAGCTGGTGTACTTTGGTTTGGGACATTTGGCGACGGCGTAGATAAATTTGATCCACTCCAACGAAAATTTCTGCTTTTTCAGCATGAACCAAATAACTTAAACAGCCTGAGTGATAATTCGATCTGGGCGATGCTAGAAGATCATGAAGGCGTCCTATGGATCGGTACAGTTGGGTCAGGGTTAAACCGGTTTGACCGGAAGACTGGTGAGTTTGAACACTTTGCCAATGATCCGGATGATCCGCAGAGTCTCGGATCAAACTGGATTTTGGCGCTCATGGAAGATGAGACTGGAACGATCTGGGTCGGAACCAACACTGGGCTAGAAAAATTTGATCCTGAAAGCCACAGTTTCGTTCAATATCCAATGGCTCCGGTCTACGCAATCTTCCAAGAAGATGAAAACAGCCTCTGGGTTGGGAGCCAGGCGGGATTGGTGCTATTCGATATTGGAAGTGGTAATTTCACTACGTATACAAATGATCCTGATGATCCAGAGAGCTTGAGTGATAACATGGTCATTTATATTCTTGAAGATAGCTACGGGCATCTGTGGCTTGGCACTTTTAATGGTGGACTCAACCAATTGGACCGTGAAACGCTCAAGTTTACCAGTTACATGCACGACCCAGAAGATAGGTCTACATTGGGAAATAACACGGTGCTTGCAATACACGAGGATCAGGCAGGTGAGCTGTGGCTTGCGACCAGCGGGGGTCTAGATAAATTCGAGCGGGAGAGCGGCTCTTTTACCCATTACACTGAAAAGGATGGATTACCAAACGACACGGTCTACGCAGCGGTTGAGGATGATCAAGGTTACATGTGGATAAGCACCAATATGGGTATTGCTCGCTTCGACCCAAGTAACAACACCTTCAAGAACTACAGCGTTGTGGATGGTCTCCAGAGCAACGAATTCAATATGAACTCTTTCCTGAAGACCAGCGATGGCGAGATTTTCTTCGGGGGTATCAATGGACTGAACGCTTTTCTCCCCGAAGAAGTGCTCGATAATCCGTACACACCGCCGGTTGTGATCACTGATTTTCAACTCTTTAATCAATCTGTATCGGCTGGGGAAGACTCTCCTTTAAATGAGTCAATCACCACGAGCGAAAATTTGGTGCTTGATTATGATGATGATTTCTTCGGTTTTGAATTTGCTGCCATGGATTTTTCCTCGCCCAAAGAGATTGAATATGCGTATATGCTGGAAGGATTTGATGAGGATTGGAACTATGTTGGAAACCGCAACTACGTTGGGTACACCAACGTGCCGCCCGGCGATTATACATTCCGGGTGCGGGGTACGAACAGCGATGGGGTGTGGAATGAAGCGGGGAGGGCAATTGGCATCACTATCACCCCCCCGTTTTGGCAGACGTGGTGGTTCCGGATCACGGCTATCATAGCACTGGTAGGGGGTGTCTTGGGGGTCTTCAGCCTGAGGCTGCGAGTGGTGGAGAACCAGAAACAGCAGTTGGAATTCCAAGTCCGTGAACGGACACAAGAGCTACGTGAGACGATGGATGAGCTGCAGGTTGCCAAGGAACAGGCTGAAGAAGCAAACCAGGCGAAAAGTGTATTCCTGGCTAACATCAGCCACGAGCTGCGTACGCCGTTAAATGCAATCCTTGGTTTCAGCCAGCTGATGATCCGCTCAGCGAACATTAACCGACCCGACATGCCAAGCCTCAGTCCCGATCAACGGGAGAATATGGAAGTCATCAACCGGAGCGGGGAGCACCTGCTGGGACTAATCAATGATGTATTGGAAATGTCGAAGATTGAAGCCGGGCGGGCGACTCTGGTTGAGAACAGTTTCGACCTGTTCCGCATGCTGGACGGTTTAGAAGACATGTTCAGGCTGCGAGCAGAAGACAAGGGGCTGTCGTTGGAATGCGATCGTGATAGTGATTTACCGCAATACTTCTACGCCGATGAAGGTAAGCTGCGCCAGATCATGATGAACCTGGTCGGTAACGCGGTTAAATTCACTGAATCGGGCGGCATAGTTGTGCGAACACGCTTAGATGTCGCAGGCTCTGACCATTTGCCGGGCAGCTTGGATGAAGGACAACACATCCTGCATGTCGAGGTTGAGGATACAGGCGCGGGAATACCGGCGGGAGATATTGAAGCGGTTTTTGATCCTTTCGTGCAGTCAGAGAGTGGGCAGGCGACCCAAGAGGGCACGGGTTTGGGTCTGTCCATCAGCCGACAGTTTGCCCAGTTAATGAGTGGTGAGCTGAGTGTTGTAAGCCAGGAGGGCAAAGGCAGCACCTTTACGCTGCGCATACCGGTCTTGGTCGTCGATGATACCGAGATCGCTGACCACCTGCGCGCCAAGCAGGTCGTTAGCCTTGAACCGGGTCAACCGGAGTACCGGATCTTAGTGGTGGATGACAAGGATGTAAACCGGAGCCTGATCGTGAAACTACTGACGCCATTGGGTTTCACAGTCCGTGAAGCTTCCAACGGCCAAGAAGCGATCTCGGTATGGCAGGAATGGGATCCCAATCTGATCTTTATGGATATGCGGATGCCCGTCATGGATGGCTACCAAGCCACCCGTGAAATCAAGGCGACCACGAAAGGCCAGGCGACGGTGATCATCGCGCTGACGGCAAGTGCGTTGGAAGAGGATCGCCAGATCATACTTTCCGAAGGTTGTGATGACTACCTACGGAAGCCTTTCCGGGAGAATGTGCTTTTTGATGCATTGACAAGACACCTGGGTGTCCGATTCGTCACCCAAGAAGTTAAACTGGACGAGTATACCGCGGACGATGAGCGCTTTTGGGGTGCTGAAGAGACGCTAGGCTTGCATTTGAGCCTGGATGAATGTGTGGATAGACTTGCGCAACAGCCCACAGACGTTATAGATGAGCTGCGGGAAGCTACGGTATTAGGTTATACCGGAGGTATCTTGAACGGTATCGAACTCATCCGGGAAAGTGATCCCCAGCTGGCTGGATACCTTACAGAACTGGCGAACGCTTTTAACCAGGACAAGATATTAACCATAATCCAAAGAGTGGAAAATCAGAGCGGTGAAAATGAATGATCAGGGCAGCGGTATGAAGTTGGATATACTGATCGTAGACGACACGCCGGAAAACTTGCGCTTGTTATCGCAGATGCTCTCCGAGCAAGGCTACAGTGTCAGGGCAGTGCCAAGTGGTGAGCGAGCCCTCGAATCGGTGCAAGCTTTGCCACCGGACTTGATCCTGCTGGATATACGTATGCCGAAAATGAGCGGTTACGAGGTATGCGAGCGGTTAAAAGCGGAGCCGGCGACCAGCGATATCCCGGTAATCTTTATCAGCGCACTGAGCGAGATTCAAGACAAAGTCCAGGCATTCAAAGTCGGAGGAGTTGATTACATCACCAAACCATTCCAACTGGAAGAAGTATTGGTGCGGACGCAGACCCACCTGGCTTTGCGGAAGCTG
>JBFENN010000090.1:0-12487 GCA_041551115.1 Anaerolineales bacterium | reverse complement strand
GTTTTCCTTGGCGAAGGAGATGGTGAACTTGGTCAGTTCCAGGGCTTCTTCTGCCATGGGCAGAAGCGTCTGGCGTTCATCTTCCGTGAGTGGACGGCTGAAGCCGCCTGGCACAGCGGCTGCGGGATGGATCGCTTTTCCGGCGACCAGTTCTAGCATCTTGGCACACATATGGCGGACCTTGACGACCTGCCGGCCCACATCGGGAACAGCATCCAGGATGCCGATCACATTGCGGATTGGATAATCCGCGTCTGGACCCAGGACGAAATCCGGTCCAGCCAGAACATAGAAATGCAGAATGTGTTCTTCCATGTAAGCGATGCTGTTGCATAATCGGCGCAGTTTTTCGCCTGCTGACGGCAGCTCGACACCAAAAACCGCGTCGGTGGCTTTGGCCGAAGCCAGATGGTGCGACCAAGGACAGACACCGCAGATACGGGTTGTAATGCGCGGCATTTCCTCAACCGGTTTGCCAACGCAAAATCGCTCAAAACCTCGCAATTCAATCACGTTCACCATGGTATCAGCGACGTTGCCGGTATCATCCAATTGAATGGTGATCTTTGCGTGCCCCTCAATGCGACTGACAGGTTGAATAACCAGTGTTTGTCCCATTTTTACCTCCTCTTCGTTCGCAGACGTCCAGAACCTGAAAACCGGTTAAACTGGGCCGCCCGGTCGGGGATTTCTCGCGGGTTGAGGCCGATGGTCGAGATAGCGCCCATCATGTCTACCATTGGATTAGCCTGATCGGTGAGAGGACCGAAACAACCCCGGCAAGGCATGTAAGCACGGATGCAGCGAGGCGCGCCTCCATCCATACCGCCACAGCCTGCACGAGTTGCAGGTCCCTGGCAGAGGTATCCCTGTTCCATGAAACAGCGCACGGTTTCGAGTGGTTCTCCAACTCCCTCGACTGATTCCAATGGGCGCTTGAGGGTGATGCCCTCACCAGCTTTTTGTTCGCGAATGGTTGGACATTGGTCGCAGACGCTCTTTGTCTCCAGTGCAAATGGCGTCCCCTTAAGCAGATGTAACACCGCGGCAGCGAACATATCTGGTGTGGTCGGGCAACCCGGCAGCATCAGATCAACATCGACAACCTCGTGGAGCGCATACACACGGTCGAGCAGCGCGGGTAATCCCTCTGTGGGGGTATCGCCCGGGTCTGTGGTGGAGTTACCTTGAAATACACGCTCATAGATCTCATCGACTGCAAACTGGTTTGCCAGCGCCGGCACCCCTCCGTAGCAGGCACATGATCCCATCGAGATCAGAAAATTTACCCTAGACCTCATCAATTCTGCGAGTTCTTTGTTTTCTTCATTACGGACGCTACCAGTGATGATACCCACATCCGCTTCAGGGATATCCGCCTTGCTTTCCTCCCCAGTTTGCCCATAAATCTTATGGTCCATGATGACTGGCATATGGACAAATTCGAGCTCCGGTAGCAAGTCAATCAATGGTTCACCGACATCGAGCACGGTTACTTCGCAACCGCCGCAGATGGCAAACCATTCTTGGGCTACTTTTACAGCCATGTGGTCACCTCCTTACTAGTTCAATAACTCTTCGATATCATCGATACGACCTAGAATTTTCAATAAAGCCTCCTTTTTGCGAATAGCGTATGCTCGAAATGACTTTGATAATGTAAATCTAGGATCAATTCACTTGTAGATACTCGGGCCAATCTCTCGAAGATCTTCAACCATGTCTTTAACCACCTGGGCAAATTGGGGGCCTTCCGAGGCAGCCACCCAGGAAAGACGATAGCGCTCAGGTTCCAGGTCAAAATCTTCCAGCATCATGTCCAGGGCATCTGCTCGGGCTTGAGCCCGCAGATTTCCTTCACGATAATGGCAATCCCCAGGATGGCAGCCGCACATCAAAACGCCATCGGCGCCGTTGGTGAGCGCGTCAATTACTAAATTTGGGTGGACCATGCCGCTGCACTGGACGCGGATGATTCTCACATTGGGGGGATACTGGATACGAGATGTACCGGCCAGATCGGCAGCGGTGTACGAGCACCAATAACATGTGTAGGCGATGATCAAAGGTTCGTAATCATTCAAAATTACACCTCCAAGGCAGCCATGGTCATGGCACGTAAGTATTCCAACTTAAAGTGTGATACGAATATCGCATCCTTGGGGCAGGTAGCCTGACAGGTACCGCAACCCTTGCAAATCGTCTCGTCGACGACCACCCGTTTTTTCGTCTGTCCAGCTTCATCCTGGTATTCGATCAATGTAATTGCATCGAACGGACAGGGGTCAACGCAGTAGGCGCAGCCATCGCACTTGTCCACAAGTACATGGGAGGTGATTGGTTCAATTTCGAGGTCACGTTGTGCGAGAATGGTCGCGGCCCGCCCGGCAGCTGCTTTGGCCTGGATAACGCTTTCGGTGACCGCTTTCTTGGGGTAATGTGCCATTCCGCAGAGGAAGATCCCTTCAGATGCGAAATCGATCGGCGCCAGTTTCATGTGGGCTTCCTGGAAGAATCCATCCTGCATTTGCGGAACTTTGAGCAGCTGAGCCAGCTGACTGGCATCTGCCTGGGGAACAGTAGCGACAGACAGGACCAGGCGGTCTGCCTCGAGCAAGATATCCGAATCAAGCATGCCGTCATGGATGATTACCTGCAGGCTGCCGTCTGCTGAGACTTGTGGGGGTTGTTCGGGATCGAAGCGTAAGAAGAGAACACCCTCCTGCCGAGACTGGCGATAGTATTTTTCCAGAAGTCCATACGTGCGGATATCTTGATACAGGATGTATACTTCGCAATCCGGGTTAATCCTTTTTAGCTCCAGCGCATTCTTGATCGCTTGCCCACAACAGATGCGGCTGCAGTAGGGTCGCTGCGCGGTGCGTGAACCCACACATTGGATCATGACGATCGATTTCAGCTGGGAGATTTCTTCAGCTCCTGATGAGAGCAAATCTTCAAGCTCAAGTTGAGTGAGAACACGATCATCCTGGCCATAAAGGTACTCAGATGGCTGGTAGGGTTGAGCACCCGTTGCGACAATCACCACACCATGGTTGATTTGCGGCGCACCGTCATTCCCTGCAATCTTCAAGGTGCTTTTAAACTTGCCCAGGCTGCCTTCAAACGAGTCCAGCTCAGCATTGAGGAAGGTGGTGATGTTGGGATGATGGGTAGTCTTTTCGATCAATTCTGCTAACAATTTTTGGGGATTTGCATGGCTGAGCAAGAAGTGCAGATGACGCATATTTCCACCCAGTTCTGCCTGGCGTTCAACCAGCGAAATCTTAAATCCCTGGTCAGCTAATTCGAGGGCGGCAGTCATTCCAGCCAGGCCCCCACCGATGATCAGGGCATCGTGGTTAAATTCCAACCACTTACGCTGTAGCGGTTCTACTAAGCGGACCCTGGCGACTGCCATGCGCACCAAATCTTTGGCTTTCTCGGTAGCCGCGTCTGGGTAATCACGGTGAACCCAAGAACATTGGTCGCGAATATTTGCCAACTCGAACAAGTAGAAATTTAAACCCACCTGGCGAATTGTGTCTTGGAAAATTGGTTCGTGGGTGCGCGGTGTACAGGAAGCGACCACAACGCGGTTGATGTTATGCTCTTTGATTGCTTCCTGGATGCGTGTTTGCGAGTCTGTCGAGCAGGTGAAGAGATTGTTATCCGCGAAGACTACATCAGGAAGTGTGCGTGCATAATCGGTAACCGCATTAACATCGATAACCCCGGCGATATTCGTCCCGCAATGACAAACGAACACACCAACTCGCGGCTGTTGATCGGAGACATCAATCTCAGGAGGATATTCTTTGGGTTGAACCAAAGAGTGACGACCCTCTGCCAGTAAGGTCATTGCCCTGGCAGCAGCGGCGCTGGCTGACATAACGGTCTCTGGAATATCCTTTGGCTCAGCAAATGGTCCACATACATACACTCCCTGACGAGTAGTATCCAGTGGTGACAAATTGGTTGTCTGGCAGAAGCCATCTGGGGTCAGTGCGACACCCAAATCAGCTGCCAGCTCAGCCATGCTGTGTGGCGGCTGCATCCCGACTGAGAGCACCACCAAATCGAATTCTTCTTGGATCTGGCTCCCATCAGTGAGAGTGTATTGGATCTCCAGGTTTTCGCTTGAAAGATCTTGTTTAATTGTTGAAGGCAATGCTCTGATGTAACGAACACCTTCCTCTTTGGCCCGTTCGTAATAGGTATCAAAGCCCTTGCCGTAAGCTCGGAAATCGATATAGAAAACCGTACATTCAGTTCCTGGAGCGTGTTCCTGGGCGATGAGAGCTTGTTTTGTAGCGTACATGCAGCACACCGCAGAGCACCAATTGCGTTCGGCCTCCCGGGAACCTACACATTGGATCCAGGCAATTCGCTTTGGTTCATGACTGTCTGAAGGCCTTACCAAGTGACCACTGTATGGTCCGCTTGGAGAAAGTACACGTTCAAACTGCATGCTGGTAACGACATTTGGAAAGCGTCCCAGGCCATATTCACCGCTCAGCCGCGCATCATAAGGCTCAAAACCACTGGCTAAAATAACAGCCCCAACATCAATTTGCTCCTGGATTGGGACTTCGTCGTGATTGATGGCGCCTGCAGCGCATTTGTAATAACAAGACAGACATTCTGAGCAAACACCACATTGCAGGCACCGGGCTGCTTCGGCTTGTGCCTGTTCAGGGGTATAACCCAGATTTACCTCATCGAAGGTCTGGCGTCGACGATTTATTTGCAAGGTGTTCATGCGCACCCGGGGATTCGGCTTGATTTCCCCTTTTGCCATGCGCAGCGACACTTTTGTGGGACTCATTTTGACCACCGGCAGCTGTGGTTGATCACGGATTTCAAGTTCCTCGCCCTGGAGATGTTTGCGGATGTTCTCAGCTGCCTGGTGACCTGCAGCGACAGCCTCGATCACGAATGCTGTGCCGGTGGTAGCATCGCCTGCAGCGAAGACGCCCGGTCTGCTGGTAGAGAAGGTGTTGGGATTCACTGCAACGGTTCCACTCCGGGTGGTGCCAACCTGGCTATCTTCAGGGATAAAAGCCAAGCCAGCAGCCTGCCCGATGGCAAAGATCACCTGGTCACCATCTAAGATGTGCTCGCTGTTTGGTTCAGTATCCAGGGTTAGCGATCCATCGGTTTCAAACTGCATGAATTTCACATCTACAGCTTCTACCCCGCTGATATGCCCGTTGGAGTGGATAATCTGGTTGAAGGCTCTTCCAGGAAAAACGCGGATGCCTTCTTCTTCTGCTTCAATGATTTCGTGTTCATCAGCTAACATCGCCTGGCGTGCTTCCAGGCAGGCGACGTCAACTTGTTTTGCTCCCAGGCGGACTGCTGTGCGGGCACTATCTAAGGCAACATTCCCACCCCCAAGGACCAGCACATGGCGGCCTTGTAGATCTGGTCCATTTCCGAGGTAGACATCCCTCAGGAAATCCACGGCAGTAAGATTTTCTGGGTGATCTGCGCCTGGAATAGGCAGGCTTTTACCTTTGTGAGCACCAACGGCGATCAGCACTGCCGCAAAACCCTCTGCGAACAGATCGTCCAGGTTTTCCACGCGGGTATTCAAGCGCAGTTCAATACCCAGATCGATAATCTCCTTTACTTCCCGATTTACAATCGCAGTTGGTAAACGATATTCTGGCACTCCCACTCTCAGCATTCCCCCGGCTACTGGGAGTGATTCGAATACGGTGACCCCATAGCCGGTCAGGACCAGGTCTTTAGCAGCAGTCAACCCACAGGGTCCAGAACCAATGATAGCCACCCGTTCCTCGTACTTTCTTTGCGCAGGTTTTGGCGGCTCGTATGGTTTCGTATATACCTGGTCAGTCACGAACCTCTTCAGGGCAGAGATGGAAATCGGCTCATCGACCAGATTGCGATTGCAGGCTGTTTCACAGCGGTGATTGCAGATGCGACCGCAAATCCCTGGGAAAGGATTGTCCTCTTTAATTACCCGCAGCGCATCCTCGTAACGTCCTTCTCTGATCAGTGCAATGTAGCCCTGGGCGCGCTGACCAGCTGGGCAGGCATCCCGGCAAGGTGCGATGCCTTCCTTCTCGATCGCAAATGCGTTGGGGACGGCCTGAGGGTAAAGTTTGAAGGCTGCCTTACGCTGGTTGAGACCCCCGTTGAAATTATCTTCCAGAACGATGGGACAAACTTCCGCGCAATCGCCACAAGCAGTGCATTTGTCAATATCGATGTAGCGGGGATTGCGGCGGATTGTTGCTTTGAAGTGCCCTGGATCGCCATCTAATGCAAGCAGTTCTGTATCGGTCAGCACCTCAATATTGTTATGACCGGCTGTGGTGACCAGACGAGGGCTGATTGTGCACATCGCGCAGTCGTTAGTGGGGAAGGTTTTATCGAGGGCTGCCATGTGACCCCCGATGGCTGGCTGTTTTTCAACCAGGTAAACTTTGAAACCTGCATCTGCCAGATCCAGGCTGGCCTGCATTCCAGCAATACCTCCCCCCACAACCATCACTGCGCCGACCGGTTTACCGTTCTGCGAGCCCATCAGCTGGAGGTCGTCTTTTGGAATGATCATGCTGATACCTCCTGGAGGACTGGGGAGCCATTGCCCCATGGCTGGCATTTTTCGAGCATCAAAGGCAGCGGATCAACGATGTGCTTTTTCATCCCGAGAGTCTTTGGTTCTATACCGAGGGCATATCCCAGCACCTGCGAGAAGTACAAGATGGGAATGTCGATGGATCGTCCTAATTTTTGTGCAATTTCTTCTTGACGGGTATCCAGGTTGGCGTGACACATTGGGCAGGCAACCACAATTGCGTCAGCGCCAGCTTCTAAGGCAGACTCGATTATTTCGGTGCACAAGTCCACAACAATGTCAGGCTTGATCAAGCTGAAGTGTGCCCCGCAGCAATCTACTTTTCGCGACCAATCAAGAGTCTGCACTCCCACCCAACTCAGCACAAGATCCATGCTTTGTGGGTCTTCTGGATCGTCAAACTGCATGACATCTGCCGGACGAGATATGTGACAACCGTAATAGCTGACAACCTTTAGGTCAGACAAATCTTGCTTAATTCCAGATTTAATCCGTTCTTCAAAGCCATCATTGACCAGGATTTCTAGAGGGTGAACTGTGCGCGGCAGCCCTGTGAGGCTCGTCTCTAAAACTGCCTCAACTTCTGACATTAACTTGCTGTTGGTGTTTACCTGGTTTTCCGCATTTTTAAAGTGGTACACGCAAGCACTGCAGGGTGCGACGAGCTGTTCAAAACCTTCCTGTTTGGCTTTGGCTACATTCCAAAGAGGCGTCGCAATTCCCAACAAGCGGGATATAGATGGTGCTGCCAATGTGCCGCAGCAGATCCAATCGGGTAAATCTTCGATCGTCACTTCCAGTGCAGTGAATAAGCTGCGCATTGAATGGTTATATTCCACACTGATGCCTTCGAGGGAACATCCGGGGTAGTAACCATATTTCATGTCGAAATCCTTTCTTTGGTGAAGCGGCAGACGAGGACCTAAATTACATGGCTGGCTTAAAGAGCAGAACTTTCCTCTATCTCAAACGATTTTCGGTAGACTTTGCGAAAATCAGAACCGCCGAACGGTAATGGTGGGGGTTTAACCCGGCCGCGCTTGAAAAGCTTCCAGGCCAAAGGAAGATTTTCTACCAGCTGGCCTGTCAGCAGTTGGGTAATGCCTGCGACAGAGGCATCGTGAATTTTGCCATTCAGACGCATGTTGTCCACAAAGCCGCGGTAGTAGATGTCTACTTCTTTGATCCGGGGAGGGACACCTTGCTGCATGGCCATCAGGCGGGCGGCATTAATCGCCGCGGCTGGTTCAACACCCTGCGGGCAGCGGGCTGAACAGGTCTCACAGCCAACGCATAACCAAATAGCAGTGCTGTTAAGCACTGCTTGTTCTCTTCCTAAACGAATACTATGCATCACTTGAGCTGGTTTGAGATCCATCTTGTCCCCCAAGGGACAACCAGCGGAGCACTTACTACATTGGAAGCAGAGGTTTGTATTTTGCCCACTGAGGGCTTCAATTTCAGATCGAAAATCCATCTTGGGCTCCGGGCGGGATGATCAGTTCAGAAATACAACAAGAGACAGGCGCAAGAATTACGCCTGTCTCCATTGTAGAGAATAGGGATACTAGCTGACAATTCCCTAAGAGCTCAAATTTTGAACCAAATGGTTCAAATCCCTCCTAAATCCAACCTCGACGAACGGCCTCTGCCGTCGCCTGAGCCCGGTTGGATACTTCTAATTTTTCTAAGATTTCCTGAATCCGCCGCTTGACCGTTGCTTCGCTCCAGAACATTTCTTCCGCGATAGATTTGTTGTTGGCTCCATTAGCAATAAGGGTTAATATTTTAAGATCGTCGGCAGTTAATCCTACCTCCCGCTTAGCCTGTTCCTGAGCAAGTTTCTGGTAGTTGGTCATGACTTTGCCCACCAAAGACGGGCTGAGCAGCTTTTCCCCCCGCATGACCGCCCGGATTGAGTCTGGTAATGTATCATGAGAGACACTCTTGAGCAGAAAACCGTGGACGCCGGCCTCTAATCCATCTTCCAAATAGGCCTCATCGTCGTAGGTCGTCAAGATGATTATTTTTACCTGTGGATATGATTGGAGCACGCGACGGGCGACATCGATGCCGCTTTGGTCGCTCATCTGGATATCGAGCAAGATCACATCTGTTTTGTGCTTTGCAAGAAGGGGGAAAACCTGGGCACCGTCTTCTGCTTCACCAACTATCTCGAAGTCGGGGTGAATGCTCAGCAGGTTTCGCAAGCCATGCCGAACCACGGGATGGTCATCGACGATGAGAATGCGGATCGGTTGCCAAGAATTCGAGTCGATCATTTAACAATATAAACAGGGTCCTCAAGGTTTAATTTTACCTCGGTACCATCTTGAGCAGAAGATAAAACAACAAGTTGTGCGCCCATACCTTCTGCACGCTCTTTCATACCCAACAATCCGAGGTGATCACCGGGTGTTTCGAGAGCAGCTTTGGGGTTAAATCCTTCACCATTGTCTGAAACAATCACCTGGAAGAGGTGGGAATTGAAGTGGAATGATACGATTGCTCGATCAGCTTTTGCATGGGAAGTTACGTTGTGTAATGCAGATTGGATGATGCGATAAACATCAATTTCGATTTCTTTAGCTAATCTTCGCTGCGTTCCCTCAACCTGGACCTGGCACTCGATGTCAAATGTCGTTGAAAAGGTATCGGCGAAACGTTTCATAGCAACGACTAAACCCATCATATCTAATACTGGTGGGTGAAGATCATAGATTACTCTTCTAATCTCAACATCCACCTCAGTGAGTAAGTTTTGAGCTCTGGCTAAATTTTCCACGGCCCGGTCGGGGTCATCGCTCAGTGCCTGGCGGGCAGCTTGAGTCTCGTATAGCGCACCGATGATCGTTTGGGTGACGCCATCATGCATGTCACGGGCTATGCGGGCTTGGGTATCCTCTTGGATGCGGTACGATTCGTTCAGTAAGCGCTGTAATTGGCGGGCTTTTTCTGCCAGAGACCAGCGTGCGGCTTCTAATTCGCTCGTTCGCTGGTTGACTTTTTGCTCCAGTTCGACATTAAACCCACGTACCTGTTCATATAAACGCGAATTCTCGATCGATACGCTGACCTGGTTTGCTACTGCAGCCATAAATTCCGTTTGCTCGTTAGTGAAGTGATCTACCTCTGGGCTGGCCAGCTGCATTAACCCCACCAGCTCACCTTTCACCTCCAACGGTGCACAAGCCACAGAGTGGAAGCCCTCGCAGATGCACACGTCAGAAGTACAGCGCGGGTCATCGTCTACATCTCCAGCGAAGAGCACTTTACGGGATGCCACTGCCTGCCCACAAAGGCAGTGACCGGGATTAAGAATGGCTTCTTTTTGTGCCATTTGACTGGATATACCACGATGAGCTTCCAACATGAGGCCTGGTTGGTTGTTCCCCTCGATAAATACCATGCCGGCTTCTGCATCCAGGGCATCCATCGATTCCTCTAATATCGTCGAGATGGTCTTATCGAGATCTAAGGAGTGGCTGACAGCAATTGAAAGTTTATTTAATGCGGTCAATTCTTCCGCTCGTAATGAGAGTTGTTCTTGAGAGGATAAGTATGCCTGGGCAGTGCGATATGCCCAATGGATCACCAACCATGAAAAAACTGGCCCGATAATTCCCAAGACGATTATCCCGAACCAGGTGGGCCAGGGCCAGGTGGGTTCTCCAACGTGTCGACTGTGCTCGAAAAGGGTGTATGATATTCCTATCACTGCCATCAAAGCCGGTACAACCCATTGGGTGATGGCTAACACACGCAGCAGATCATGGCGGGGTCTTGAGGGTGATTTTTGCTTCGATAAACCAAACATAAGTAATCTTTTTTTTCGAAAATGCCAAAAAGGCACTGCGCGGAGGTGTGTTATTACTTTACAAGATTTCTACGGTGAATGCAAATTAGTGAAAAAAAGAACGGGTTCTTTGATCGCATGTACAAGCAAACATGGTCTGTTAGAACCTGCAATTTTGTGATACCAGCTGTAATTCTGTCCTGATTGGGCGTTATTAAAATTAAATCGGTGTGAGGGGGAAACAAATGCTGGAGCGCAAGGGCTCCAGCTGATCGAGTGTGTCAGATTTGACTAATCTAACGGATTAATATTCTAGTCACCGGGGATGAATTCGGAGCGGCTTTCGAATTCAACAGTAGCCAGATATTCTAGAATGGCGTTTTTAAGTGCGCCCGGGCTAAAGCCATAAGGACCCAACCCCCCTGAATAGACTACTCGCCCATCCAGCCCAACCAAATAGAGGCGGGTAGGCTTGGCGGCATACGCTTTGCTCACCGGGTCATTCATTTCATCCACATAGGTGCGGATGCCATACTGCAAGGTTTCTTCGCACTGCACAGCCACCGCTCTGCGTTCCTCAATTGTCTTCGGATCATAGATCTCAGTGGCTGTCTTGGGGATACCTTTCTTCATGATCTTGCCCATAAGACCGCCCCCCAACCACCAGCCATCTTTAGGATGGGCTTCACGGATGTAGATCGAAAGGAAATGTACCTGGTCGTGGTATTGTTTGTAAATCTCTCGCAGACTCACGGTCCCGCGCACGTAGGGTGGTCAGGTAAAGCTGCCGAAGACCAGGGCAACTGGTTTGTGTCCCTTGAAATCAGAGAGGCGCACGGGGTTTTCGCCATTGACATCGTTCAGCTCGAAATCCGGAGCGAGTTTGCCCACCTTGGGTGCGTGCGCATCGTACTTCTTCTGCCAGGCTTTCTCTTTTTTGATGTAATACATGGTGCCGGGCATGGAAACACTCCAGACTAAAATCTCTCAGGTCAACTATCTTGACATGATTATTATAGCCTCAAATATATTAAGGCTCATGATTTGAGGATTTCAGATTGGGTGCGGAAATTATGGAGCCTGCCATCCAAAAAAGGGATCGCTCTTCCTTGCTAGAAAATCAATAAATCTAAGTGGTGAGATCTTCCTGAGTTGAAACTGCTCTTGTCGGCGATTCTTGAGAAATCATATCTTCGCCCTTGCCCAACTTCCAAAGCCTCAAACCGACCAAGATATACCAGGCCAGCGAAAGCAATCCGCCGCCAACATATTGCAAAGCGACGATTGCACTCTGAATAGCGGTATAGTCGCCTGTGCTTGTGTAATGACCACCGCCGACGATACCGGCTACTAAGAGTCCCAAACCCAGGATGCCCACCCAGGCGGTTGCTTTACTGAAAGCATCGCTGCGCAGCATGACAACCGAGAGGATCAGACCGGCGAACCAAACCAGCTGCATTCCTGCATATAAGTGGCCCGTACCTCTGGTAACAGCAAGCATTGCCTGCCCAGCTGCCAACAAGATAGATCTTTCTGCCTCTGTCGCTGCAACCGCGTACTCCTGGCTGAGGGAGAGCATGGAAAAAGCCGTATTAGTGGCAATGAAAACTGCCATCCCAACAAAGACAAATGTGGTTGCGATCAAAGACCAGGTCTTATTGGTTTTTTTGAGGACAGCATAGAGAGCGAGAGCCATTGGACCCCAGAGAAGCATGATGATGACATCGCCCAGACCAAGGAAGAAGAGCCCGGTGATCGGACTCTCTTCAAAAACGGCGAACCATTCTTGTATAGTTGCTGGTGGCGCGCTGGCGAGGTTGGCAGGGACATAAATTATCAATGTAATGACATACATCAGGGCGCAAATTAAGGCTGCCGCTCCGCCAATTCTGTAGAGATTGTTCCAAGTGTGGTCGGCAGCTTCTGCACTAGTTTCCTTCATGGGGTGATCCTCCCTAGTGTATGAGTCGAATTATGACTTAAATAAGTTTTGGTGTTGCATTTCAAAATGAGGATAGTCACAGCATTGCCGTGTCCAAATGGGATGGAGAGAGATAGAGATTATTTTTGTTAAGTTGATT